>JANRLM010000074.1 GCA_033762595.1 Rickettsiales bacterium | reverse complement strand
TTTATGAATTCTGGAAGTGCTGGAATTAACGGAGTTATGGAAGAATATCTCGGTAAAGCTTATATTGAAAACCCGCAATTAAAGGCTTTAAGAAGTGCGATTAAGGCTTCAGATGAAGCGATGCCGCAAGCAATTTCAGGCTTTTTACCAAGGGTTGATGTGAATTTAACTGAGTCATTTACCAGAAGTAGTGATGGTAATAGAAGTAAAGAAAATTTTACGCCAAGTGGGCAATCTTTAGATGTGCGTCAAAATTTATTTGCTGGTATGCAATCAATTTATCAAATAAAATCAGCGAAAGATAGAATAATTTCAGCAAGATACGAACTTAGAAATGAAGAGCAAAATTTTCTAAGGCAAGCTATTGAAACTTATGTAAATCTTATTTTTGCTAAGAAAGTTTTAACCCTTAACCAAAAAAATGAGAAGGTTTTAAGCGATCAAGTTACATCAACTAGAGATAGATTTTTAATTGGTGATGCTACAAGAACAGATGTTGCACAATCAGAGGCAAGGCTTGCAAACGCTGTTTCAAGCAGGATTTCCGCTGAAAATGAATTTGTTAATTCTAAATCTCAATTTAGAAGGGTTTTTCTAGTTGATGCTCCTGAAAATTTATCAATGCCAACAAAATTGCCAGCAATCCCAGCAACTTTAGATGATGCACTCAACACTGCAATAAGTAATAATCCTGAAATTCAAAGAAATTTATACGCAAAAAATCAAAGGGCAAATGAAGTTGAAGTGCAAAAATCACAATTATATCCTCAGCTTGATTTAACTGGCTCAATTGCTCAAAGGGAGTCAGTAAATGGTAATAGCATTTTCAGTAATGAACAAGAATCTATTGGCTTAAACCTTAGAGTTCCACTTTACGATTCAGGCGTTACTTTTTCAAGAACTAGAGAGGCGAAAGATAGAAAAAACCAAAGCGAATTTGAATATCAAAATTCTGTAATCACAACTCGTGATTCTGTGATTCGTGCTTGGCAGGCTCTTGCAACTGCAACACTAAATATTGAAGCAACTAAGGCTTCAATTTTAGCTGCCGAATATGCAATTGATGGTGTTCGTGCCGAGCAAAAAGAAGGGCAAAGAACCGTTTTTGATGTTCTACTTGCTGAGCAAGATAGGTTTAATGCGGAAGTTGCTCACGCAAGAGCAATCAGGGATAGTATTCTTGCGGTTTATAATCTTAAGGCTTCAGTTGGGCAATTAAACGCTTCAGAATTAAGTCTCGCTGTTGCAGAATATAACCCAGAAGAACATTACGAAAAAACCAAACTTAAATTTTTTGGTTTTTAATTTCTCTATAAAATCGGAAGTATGCACTAAGTATAGATTTAACTATTTAATCACAAATTGTCACCCCGTGCTTGTCACGGGGTTAATGGTTGAAAGTGTTTCTAAACTAGCTTATGAGCGTTTTTTATGATTAACCCCGTGACAAGCACGGGGTGACACTCGGAGAAAAAAAATAGCAAGAATTTCATAATATCTATATTTAGTAGTCACTCCCTTAAATAAGAAAAATTTTTATTTGCTAATTAGGCAAAAAAAAATTAATCTAAAAAATATTTTATATTAAAAAACTTATGGCTTTTTTGAAAAGAAAAAAGAAAGATGAAGAAATCGTATCCGTTGAAGTTGATGAAATTCAAGCTGTTCAAGGCAATAAACCGGTGGAAGAAGAATCAGTTGAATCTATACTAAATGAAATAAAAAATATTGTTGCAGGCGGAATTGAAGAAGAGCCAATGGAGCTTACTGAATTAGTTGAAGTTGAAAATGAAGCCGAAAAAACAGATGAAGCAAACGCAAAGTTAGAAGAAGATTTAATAAATAATGTAGCCGAAGAAAAATCAGAAGAAGAGAGTTTTGTTGATGTTCTGCAGGAAATTGATAATGAGCTTGCAACACCTGAGCCTGAAATTATCGCCCCTGATATTACTCAACCAGATATTGAAGAAGAAGTTATTACTGAGAATATAAATCAACAGGTAGAAGAAATTGATAACTCAAATTCAAGCAAAGTTGAAGAAGTTGTTGAAGAAGTTAAACCATTAGTTAATCCTATTTCTGTTGCAGAAAAAGTAATTAATATTTCAATGTCTGAAAAAGAAACGCTAATTTCTAAGGAGATGGCTGAAAAATCATCGCAAACAATTAAGAGTTTAATTGATAATATTCCTCGCCCTAAAATTGAATCGCCTATGTTTAGAAATGGCTCAAGCGTTGAAGATCTGGTTCTAGAAAGCCTTAAGCCAATGCTAAAAGATTGGCTTGATAAAAATCTTGAAAAAATCGTTCATGATGTAGTTGAAAAGGAAATTAGAAAAATAATTCCTCGTGAAGAATAATCACTATAAGAACTATAAATTTGGTTTAATTTCTGAGTATTTTGTTTGTTTGCTTTTTATATTGCAGGGCTATTTTATTCTTGCAAGAAGATATAAAACAAAATTAG
>JANRLM010000073.1 GCA_033762595.1 Rickettsiales bacterium | reverse complement strand
ATTACCGTCCTTCAAGATTTGTGGCAGATCGGGTATGATGCAGAATGGCATTGTATTCCTGCTTCCGCAGTTGGTGCGCCTCACCGAAGAGATCGCATCTGGATCATTGCCTACCCCAACAGCCAGAGATTCAGTAATAACCAAAGCAAGATCTCCAGAACAGATGATACGCAAAGATGCGAGGAATGTTTTGAGGAAACCACCGCTAGCGGAATATGTTCTGCAACCAGCGGGTTTTCCGAAAACAAAACACGAGATCTGGCCGACACCGACAGCTCAAGGCAGGTGGAGCAATGCGGGTCATATTCAGAAACTGGAAAAACTGATTCAGGAAGGTGTAATAACAGAATTCGAAGCAGAACGAATGAGCCAAACTTTTCTAAAAAAGAAAATGTCAGTACGACAGTACCCAACACCATGTGCGAGGGATTGGCAGGATACAGCGGAAACATTAGAGAAGCTGGCTCGCAAAGGCAAATCATTCAGCACGGGCAAGTTAGCCTCGTTCGTTGCACTAGAGGAGCTGAACTCTGGTCAGCAGAACCTGCCATTCCAAGACTCAAAGATAATGGATTAAATCCTGATTGGGTGGAATGGCTGATGGGTTTTCCTATCGGTTGGACAGAAGGTGGAACAAGAAGGAATCGCCTGAAAAGTTTAGGAAATGCAGTTGTTCCAGTAATTCCTGAGCTTATTGCAAATTCTATTTATAACATTGTTATAGATAACTTAAAAATATGAGCGGTGCATCTTATCCTGTTTCAACAATTGCGAAATTATTTGAGGTAACAGAAAGGCGTGTTCAGCAACTAGCAAAAGATGGCGTAATACCAAAAGCAGAAAAAGGTAAATATGAACTTATTGGTTCGGTAAAAGGATATATTAAATATCTTCAGGAGCGTGCTTATGGAAAAGAAATAACTCATGCAGATGCTCATTTAGAAAAGGCACGACTTACAAAAATTCAAGCAGATATTGCGGAAATTGATCTGCAAAAACTTAAAGGCAAATTAGTTGCAATTGAAGATGTTGAACATGAATGGTCAAGTTTAGTAACAGCGTTTAGATCAAGATTGCTTTCGCTTCCAAATAAAGCCGCTCATTCTGTTATTGGCGTTAAGGAGCATCATAAAATTGAAAATAAAATTCGTGACATGATCAATGAGGCACTAACAGAATTATCAAAATATGAGTCCATCTATGATGGAGAACAAAACAGTAAATCAGGCTCATTCAGCGATATCAGTATTGGTGAAGAAGATAGCAAAACTGATAGCACCACCACCGAATTTGAAAGTGAGCCAGTGGGCTGATGAATATCGTTATTTAAGTAGTGAATCTTCTGCTGAACCTGGCAAGTGGCATACCAACAGAGCACCATATCAAAAAGAAATGATGGATGCTTTTAATGACCCACAAATTGAATCTGTGGTGGTAATGTCATCAGCGCAGATTGGTAAAACTGAAATTATCAACAATATAATTGGCTATTATATCCATCTTGATCCAGCGCCGATATTGCTACTTCAACCAACTTTAGAAATGGCTGAAAGCTGGAGTAAAGATAGGTTTGCTCCGATGTTGCGTGATACACCAAGTTTAAATGATTTGGTGCGTGACCCAAGAAGTAAAGATAGTGGAAATACATTACTGCATAAAAGATTCCCAGGTGGGCATATCACAATGGCTGGCGCAAATTCTCCTGCATCACTTGCAAGCCGCCCAATACGGCTAGTATTATGTGATGAGGTTGATAGATATCCAGTTTCGGCTGGAACAGAAGGTGATCCTGTTAATCTTGCTAAAAAAAGAACTACAACATTTTGGAATAGAAAATTACTGCTAACATCTACGCCAACCATAAAAGGTTTTAGTAGAATTGAAGCGGCTTTTTTACAAAGTGATCAGCGCAGATATTTTGTTCCTTGCCCTGAGTGCGGAGAGGTTCAAACTCTAAAATGGTTACAAGTAAAATGGGAAAATGGTAACCCAGAAACTGCACATTATGAATGTGAACATTGTGGTTTTCATATTACTGATTCTCACAAACAGGAGATGCTAGAAAAAGGTTGCTGGCGTTCCACTATTATTTCTAACTCCGCAGATGACGCAGATGCTAATACAAAAACTAATGCCCGCACGACCAGTGCTGCGGGGTTTCATATCAATGAACTTTACTCTCCATGGGTAAGTTTTAAACAAATTGTTGCAGAGTTTTTAAAGGCAAAATTACTGCCAGAAACTCTTAAAACTTGGGTTAATACTTCACTTGGTGAAACTTGGGAGGAAGAAGGTGAAAGCGTTGATGATGAGGGTTTATACAAACGCAGAGAGGAATTTGACAAAGACCTGCCTGAGAAAGTTTTATTACTTACCGCAGGTGTTGATGTTCAAAATGACAGGTTAGAACTTGAAATTGTTGGCTGGGGTGAAAATTACGAATCTTGGTCAGTTGATTATATCGTTATTTATGGTGACCCAACATCAGCAAAAATATGGGAAGAATTAACGCTGATAATTGACAAACAATTTACTCATAAATCTGGAATTAAACTAAATATTTCTTGCACCTGTATTGATTCTGGCGGTCATCATACCCAAGCGGTTTATGATTATGTAAAAAACAATAACACCCGAAGGGTGTTTGCGGTGAAAGGTTCAAGCCAAGCTGGAAAGCCTATTGTTGGTAAGCCAATATTAGCTGGCAAACAGCGGGCGAAACTATTCTCTGTTGGTGTTGATACGGCAAAAGAGGTTATTTATTCTAGGCTTAAAATTACAAAACTTGGTGCTGGATATTGCCATTTTCCAATTACAAGGGGGTCAGAATATTTCAAGCAACTTACGGCTGAAAAGCAAGTAACTAGGTATGTTAAAGGTTTTGCAAAACGAGAATGGATCAAAGTTAGAACCAGAAATGAAGCATTAGATTGCAGAGTTTATTCTCTTGCAGCGCTACAAATTCTTAATCCTGATTTTGAATTACTGGCAAAAAATATTGAAATGAAATCACGGAATATCCGAAAGGAAACTCGCAAGCAAAAAAGCAATTCAGATAGTTGGGTAAACACGGAAGGTAATTGGTTATGAGCATAACAATTTCACAGGCGCAGGCGGCACTTGATGCGTGGGTTGCGGCAGATTTAGCAGTTGCCAAGGGGCAGAGTTATTCCATGAATGGCAGAAGTTTAACCTTGGCAAATGTTTCTGAAATCAGAGAGCAAATTCAATATTGGGAGCGCAGAATTGATAATTTAACTAACCGCAGAGTAAGCCCTGCATCATTAGTAGATTTTAGTTAAACACCTTATGAATATTCTTGAAAAAACTATAAAATTTATCAGCCCTGAAGTTGCGTTGAGGCGGTCAAAGGCAAGATACACAATAGATGTGATTGAGCGAGGATATGAGGCAGCAAGACCATCACGGCTTCGTAAAAAAAGAACTGATAGAGGTTCAGGTGATGCAGTTGTTGCAGTTGCAGGTGATAGGCTTCGTGTACAAGCGCGATATCTTGATGAGAATCATGACCTTGCAAAAGGTATTTTGAATTGCCTTGTGAATAATGTTGTTGGAACTGGAATAAGAGTTGAACCTCATGTTAAAAATAAATCTGGAGAGCTTCTTATTGAAGATTAAATTTTTTAGTGGTAATTATTTTATTCAAAAACACTTATATGAATTTATTTATTGATACAAATATTTTTCTCTCTTTCTATCACCTAACTAATGAGGATTTATCTGAGCTTGAAAAGTTACTTAAACTTATAAAAGATAAAGAGATAGATTTATATATCACAGAGCAAGTTATAGATGAAATAGCTAGAAATAGAGCAAATAAAATAAAAGAAAAGTTTGAAGCATTCAAAAATGAAAAGTTCAAACTACAAGTTCCTTCTTATTGTAAAGATTATGAGGAATATCATAAAATAAAAGAAATTTTGAAAGATTGCGAAAGATTGCATTCTGAAATGTTAAAAAAGATTCAAAGTGATATAGAAAAAAGTCAACTTAAAGCAGACATATTAATTAGAAAATTATCTGAATGTGCAAAAAAAATTGAAAGAACTTCAGATATAATAGAAAAAGCTAAAATTAGGATTGAATTAGGCAACCCACCAGGAAAAAATAATTCTTTGGGTGATGCTATAAATTGGGAGAGCATTCTATCTTTGTCAGTTTATAGCTTTACCATAATCTCCGATGATTCTGATTTATATTCTCCATTAAATACAGATAGTCTTAATGATTTTTTGAAAAACGAATGGAAATTAAATAAAAAAGGGCCTCTGTACTTTTATAGAAAGCTATCAGACTTTTTTAGAAAAAAATATCCAAATATAAATTTAGAGACTGAGCAAGAAAAAGATAGATTAATTGAAAAGCTATCGTCTAGCTCTAATTTTGCAATAACACATTCTATAATTGCTAACTTGTCAAATTATGAGGGTTTTACTCAAAAACAGAGTGAAGATTTATTTCAAGCTCTTTTAAACAATAACCAGATTAAATGGATTATTGAAGATGAAGATGTGAAATCATTTTACAAGAAATTATATGATAATAGTTTTTTTATGGTTTTGGATAGTGATACTCATGAAAAATTAGAAAAATTAATCAATAACAAAGAAGATAATCTTCCTTTTTAATCTTCTGACTTTCCAATTTTGCTGGCTAATTCTGCCAATAAATCAATGTTGAAAGGTTATTCTGAAGCAGAAGAAAACTTTGAAAAGTTTACCTCTCGTGGAAATTTAGCTGATTTCAAAACTGCTGAACGGGTTAACATGAGTGAGTTTGGCTCACTTGATCCATTGCCTGAAGGTGGCGAGTATAAATATGGAACAATTGGTGAAGGTAAGGAGAATATCAAACTTGCTACTTATGGTAAAATGTTTTCAATCACTCGTCAGGCGATTATCAATGATGATATTGATGCATTTACTAAAATCCCAAGAAAAATGGGTGCGGCTGCAAAACGCAAAGTTGCTGATTTGGTTTGGAGTATTCTTACCTCAAACCCATTAATGGCAGATGGAAAAGCCCTGTTCCACGCTGATCATAAAAACTTAGCTGCATCAGGTGCAGCAATATCTGCAACAGCGTTATCATTGGCAAGAAGAGCTATGAGATTGCAGAGGGATATTTCTGGTGAGGCATTATTAAACATCAGTCCGTATTATTTGATAGTTCCCGTTAGCAAGGAAGATGATGCAAGATTATTAATGACTTCAGAAACTGATTATACTCAGGCAAACCCTAAAAAGCCAAATATTATGAAGGGGGCATTTGAGGTTATTTCTGATCCAAGGCTTGATGCCGCATCTGCTACTGCTTGGTTTTTAACTGCCAACCCACAAATATTTGATGTGATTGAAGTTGCGTATCTTGATGGCAATTCTGAACCTTACCTAGAAGAAAAAGAAGGCTGGAATGTTGATGGCGTAGAATTCAAAGTTCGCATTGATGCCGCAGCAAAAGCTATGGAATATAGAACGGTCTATAAAAACCCAGGTGCATAACACCTTCGGTGTTTAAACTTTCAGTTTTCTAATTTTTTAATTCTACAATTTAAACAACAAACAAAAGGAGATTTATGTCTAAAAACTTTATTGAAAAAGGCGAAGTATTAGAGGTAACTGCATCACAAAATATCGCTTCAGGATCACTTGTAGTGATTGGTAGCATAGCTGGTGTAGCAATTTCTGATATTGCACAAAATGAATCAGGAGCAGTGCAGATTTATGGTGTATTCAGCCTTACCAAAGCAGCACTTGCAATCAACCAAGGGGCCAAGGTTTATTGGGATGCAGTCAACAACAATGTAACCACCACAGTTTCAACCAATGTTCAGATTGGCGTTGCTGCCAAGGCAGCTTTACTGGCTGATGCTACAGTTGATGTTCTACTCAATGTTGCGAACTAAGTTCTAGACCTAAAATTATGAGTTTCAAAGATAATTTTAATTCGCATTTGTCTGATATTTTATCAGGTCTTGGTGATGAAGTAGAGTATGTAACCGAAGCTGGAACTTACAATATCAACGGAATATTTGAGAATGAATATTTTGAAATTCCCTCAGATATGTCGGTTGGTGTTGTAGGTTCTCAGCCTAAACTTACGATAAAAACTTCTGATATTCCAAATGCAAATACTGATGATGAGGTATTTGTTGACGGTAATAATTACAGGGTAGTTTCTGTTCACCCATCTGGTGATGGAATTACTACGCTGATACTGGAGCAAATATAATGCACGCAAGAAATCAAATTAGAGATGCGGTTCGTGAAAAACTGCAAATTCTGACTTCTGATTATAGTATTTTTGTATCTAGGGTTTACCCACTTGAGGAAGGCAAGCTGCCAGCAATTTTGATTTATACAAAATCTGAAGAGGTTGAATATCAAAATATCAAGCAGCCGAGAACTCAAGGTAGAACACTTGCTGTTGCAATTGAAATCTATGTTAAAGCCAGTCTTAACTCCGACAATATCGTTGATGATGTCGCAAAGCAAATCGAGGAACTGATGGGTTCAGATGTAACTTTAGGCTCTTTGGTAAAAGATACAAAATTACAAAAGATTGAAATTTCAATTACGGGTGCAGGTGATGTTCCTGTTTGTACAGCGGTAATGACCTATGAAGTAATGTATCGCACTTCAGAAAATTCACCTGATCAAATTATAAATTAATTACTAACAACTAATAACTAAATTATATGGCAAACCATCTTGGAAGCGAAGGTGTGGTTCGTATTGCTGCGAACACAATCGCTGAAGTAAAATCTTGGAATATTGAGGAAACATCTGAAACTGTAGAGGATACAGTAATGGGTGATAGCTGGCGAACTTATAAACCGACACTTAAATCTTGGAGTGGATCGCTCACCTGCTTCTGGGATGAAACAGATACCACAGGTCAAATGGCTTTAGTGGTTGGAACAGAAGTTGCACTCAAAGTTTACCCTGAAGGCAACCAAACAGGTGATAAGTTTTTTGAAGGTCAGGCAATAGTGACATCAATTTCTAGATCTGCCAATTTTGATGGAATGGTTGAAGCCTCATTCAACTTCCAAGGAAACGGGCAGTTATCATCACCACTAGCACCATAATCATTAACCCCTAAAACTTAAATCATATGAAACCAATAGATGTAATTACAAATCATTTTTCTAGCCAGGAAACCAAACGAATTGAAGTTCCTGAATGGGCTGATACTGAGGGCAAACCGCTAGTTATTCTTGCTGATCCATTAACTGTTGCGGAGAAAGGCAAGTTTTTCAAAATGGCAAAAGATGATGATTTATCTTTGCTGGTATATGCGCTTATTTTTAAAGCCAAAGATGAGCAAGGTAATAAAATGTTCACCCTTGCTGATAAAAAAGCCCTGATGGAAAAATCAGATCCTGATGTTGTAGCTCGTGTTGCTAATGAGATTATGAAATCCAAAACAACTGAGGAACAGCTGGGAAACTGAAATCAGATACTGATCTGATGAATCAGTATCACCTCGCTTTCCATCTCCACAAAACTCTGACTGAAATAAACCAAATGTCCATTGATGAATATCACGGCTGGTTAGCTTATTTCTCATTACGAAATAAAAACTAATAACTGAACTCTAAACTCTGAACTCTGACAACTAATGAAGGAAGTATCATTCACCATACGAGCTTTGGATAAAACCAGAGAGGCGTTTAATTCTATTAAGCGGGGTTTGGGGAATCTTAAAAGCAGCATCTCCGCTACTTTTGATTCGTTAACTTCAATGAAAGGAATTGTTGCTGGGTTTTTGGGTGGCGCATTTATTGGCAATATAGTTAAATCCGCTGATCACATTTATGATTTATCACAAAGGTTAAATATTGGTGCAGGTATATTATCGCAATATAATCATATTGCCGATATGACGGGAACAAGCATTGAAAGCTTTGGTAAGGGGTTTAAAACCTTGGCAAAAAATGTGGCAGATGCTGCAGATGGAACAGGCACTGCAAAAGATGCTTTTAGAGAGCTTGGTTTAGATGCTGCAAAACTAAAAGAGCTTTCCATTGATGAGCAGTTTCAGCTGGTTGCAGAGGCAATGAAAACTGTAACCAATGATACTGATAGGGTTCGCATTGCTACTGAAATATTTGGTAAGGCTGGTATGGATTTAATACCAGTTTTAAATGAAGGTGCGGAAGGGATTATCAGGCTTAAAAATGAAGCAAATAATCTTGGCGTTACTATGACAGATGCACAGGCAAGCGGCATTGCATCAATGAAAGATTCGCTTGATAAATTATGGGGTGT
>JANRLM010000072.1 GCA_033762595.1 Rickettsiales bacterium | reverse complement strand
TTTCTCCAAAAGACCAAGATCTTATTTGCTCTGGGCTGGCAATATTTATCTTTATTTGATCAAATTGTTGAGTGTTGCTTAATTGACCGTAAAAATTAACCTTTGTTGACATAATAGCTTTTCCTCAAACTTAAACTCTTGCAACCTTGCTTTTAAAACCAAGTGATATTCAAAAAAACGGCACACAAAATTTAGACGATTGTGCATCGAAAACCAATCCTACTCTGAACTTTCCTCTAATTGTACATTTAAACAAAGAGATCTAAATTCCTTAATCATAACGTTAAATGATTCCGGTATACCTGATTCAAAATTACCTTCACCTTTAACAATAGCCTCATAAATTCTGATTCTACCTGCTACATCATCAGATTTAACAGTTAGCATTTCTTGTAATGTATAAGCAGCACCATAAGCTTGCAATGCCCAACATTCCATTTCACCGAATCTCTGACCGCCAAAGTGAGATTTACCACCAAGTGGTTGCTGAGTAACAAGGCTGTATGGCCCAATTGAACGAGCATGCAGTTTATCATCAACAAGGTGGTGCAGTTTTAACATATAAATTACACCAACTGTAACTTTTCTATCAAACTTTTCACCTGTTCTGCCGTCAAAAACATCAAACTGACCAGATGTATCACAACCAGCTTTCTTAAGAGATTCAGAAATTTCTTCAACATCTGCACCATCAAACACTGGTGAAGCCATTGGCACACCTTTTGTTAAATTGCCTGCAAGCTCAACAATTTCAGAATCATCTAGAGATTTAATTGCTTTTTTATCGCTGTTATTATTGTAAATTGAAGCTATTTTTGAACGAAGCTCTGAAGTATCTTTCTTACCTTTATCGTAATAAGCTTCTAGCACTTCACGAATTTGCTTACCGAACTCACGAGAAGCCCAACCCAAATGAGTTTCAAAAATCTGACCAATATTCATACGCGAAGGAACACCAAGCGGGTTAAGAACAAAATCAACCGGCGTGCCATCTTCTAAGAAAGGCATATCTTCCGCAGGGCAAATTTTAGAAATGATACCTTTATTTCCGTGTCTACCTGCCATCTTATCACCTGGCTGAAGTTTACGCTTAACTGCAATGTAAACTTTAACCGTTTTAAGAACACCAGCAGCTAAGTCATCACCGCCTTGTAATTTCTCAATTTTATCTTCAAGAACTTCCTCAAGATTTTTTACAATTAAATCATATTCATCTTTAAGCTCTTTGAATTTTGTCATTACATCAGCATCTTCAACTTCTAAAGCCCACCATTTAACTTTTGGAGTTTCCTTTAAGCTTTCAGCGTCAATCTTGTTACCTTTTTTAACTGCACCGATTGCTTTTGCTGATTTTTTACCTGTAATTAACTTAGCCAAACGCTCGTAAAGTGGGGCAGTAACGATTTTATATTCGTCATTCCTATCTTTTTTAAGGCGTTCAATTTCCGCTCTTTCAATTTCCATTGTTCTTTCGTCTTTCTCAATACCTCTGCGAGAGAAAATACGAACATCAACAACTGTTCCAGTAATACCCGGCTTCATTCTAAGTGAAGAATCTTTAACATCAGCAGCTTTTTCACCGAAAATAGCTCTGAGTAATTTTTCTTCTGGCGTCATTGGAGATTCAGATTTTGGCGTAACTTTACCAACTAGAATATCACCAGGCCCAACTTCCGCACCGATATGAACGATACCAGTTTCATCGAGGTTTATAAGGTTTTCTTCTGATACATTTGGAATATCACGAGTTATTTCTTCTGCACCGAGTTTTGTATCCCTTGCAACGCATTCAAATTCTTCAATGTGGATTGAAGTGAATACATCTTCCTTAACAATTCTTTCGGAGATTAAGATTGAATCTTCATAATTATAACCATTCCAAGGCATGAACGCTACAACAACATTTCTGCCGAGTGCAAGCTCACCAAGCTCAGTGCTTGGGCCATCAGCTATAACATCACCAGCTTTAACTTTATCACCAGTATTAACTATAGGCTTTTGGTTGATTGAAGTGTTTTGGTTTGTTCTTTGGAATTTGCGAAGATTGTAAATATCAACCGCTTGCGAATCACCTTTTTCATCAGTAACTCTAACAACAATACGAGTTGCATCAACTTTATCAACAATTCCATCCCTCTTTGCAACGATAACCGCACCTGAGTCATAAGCAACAGCACCTTCCATTCCTGTTCCTACCAGCGGAGCATCGGATTTAACAAGTGGAACAGCTTGCCTCATCATGTTTGAACCCATCAAAGCCCTGTTCGCATCATCATTTTCCAAGAATGGAATTAACGCAGATGCTACAGATACTAACTGCTTAGGGGCAACATCAGCATATTGGATTTCTTCTGGTTTTGCCAAAATGAAGTCACCAGTTTTTCTGCAAGAAATAAATTTACCAACGATATTTCCTTGTTCATCAATATTTGCATCAGACTGAGCAATTACAAATTTGCCTTCTTCAATAGCTGAAAGATAATCAATTTTATTAGTCAATTTGCCGTTTTCAACTTTAACATAAGGCGTTTCAATAAAGCCATATTTGTTAACTCTTGCATATGTAGCAAGTGAGTTGATAAGACCAATATTAGGGCCTTCCGGCGTTTCAATCGGGCAAATTCTTCCATAGTGAGTTGGGTGAACATCTCGCACTTCAAAGCCAGCTCTTTCGCGAGTTAAACCACCAGGCCCTAAAGCTGAAAGCCTTCTTTTGTGAGTAATTTCAGAAAGTGGATTTGTTTGATCCATAAACTGAGAAAGCTGCGATAAACCAAAGAACTCCTTAATAGAAGAAGCCAAAGGCTTAGCGTTAATAATGTCATTAGGCATCACCGTATCTATCTCAACAGAAGCAATTCTCTCAAGAATAGCTTTTTGAACCCTTAACAAACCAAGACGAAGCTGGTTTTCAGCCAATTCACCAACTGAACGCACTCGACGATTTCCCAAGTGGTCAATATCATCGACTTCACCTTTACCATCTTTAATTTCAACTATTTTACGAACGATTTCTAAAATATCTTCTTTCGTTAAAACAGAAACTTCTTCAGGGATTTTAATACCAAGCCTAGTATTCATTTTCATTCTGCCAACATCTGATAAATCATATCTATCAGCATTGAAGAATAAATTATGGAATAAGGTTTCAGCCGACTCTATGGTAGGCGGTTCACCAGGCCTGATAACTCTATAAATATCAAATAGAGCATCTTCCCTATTAGCGTTTTTATCCGCTGACATAGATTCCAAAATATATGGACGCGACATTAAAGAAATATCAACAATCTTGAATTTTTCGCCACCAGCTTTAATAAATTTTGAAATAGCTTCAGAAGTTATTTGCTTACCTGCCTGCAAAATAACTTCACCAGTTTTTTGATTAATAATATCTTCATAAGCATATTTCCTAACAAGCACTTCATCAGAAAGAACTACTTGTGTCAGACCCTCCTCTTTTAGTTGTTTAGCTTTTCTTGGTGTTATTTTTTTGCCTTTTGAAAGAATGATTTCACCTGATTTTGCGTTTACCAAATCAAAATCAAGCTCGCCACTATAATTCTCAGGAACAAAATCAACTGCCCAACCTTTGCTTGTTTTTTCAACATCAACAGAGGTGAAGTAGTTTTTTACAATCTCTGCATTATCAAGGCCAAGAGCCATTAATAATGATGAAACATATAATTTTTTCTTTCTATCAATTCTGAAATATAATAAATCTTTTGCATCAAATTCAAAATCTAACCATGAGCCACGATAAGGAATAACCCTTGATGAGAAAAGTATCTTACCCGTTGCGTGCGATTCACCATTATCATGTTCAAAAAATACACCTGGTGAGCGATGCATTTGAGAAACTATAACCCTCTCAACGCCGTTAACTATGAAAGTTCCGTTATTAGTCATCAAAGGGATATCGCAAAGATAAACTTCCTGCTCTTTAATACCAACAACTTCACGTGTTCCAGCATCTTCATCAACTTCCCAAACGATAAGCCTGAATGTTGCTTTTAGTGGGCAACCGAAGGTTAAACCCCTAGCGTTGCATTCTTCAACGCTATATTTTGGCTTGCCAAAATCATATTTTACGAATTCAACCGTTGCAGTTTGTGCAATATCTTCAACTGGAAAAACAGACTTGAAAACAGCTTGCAAGCCCCTATTCTTTCTTTGCTCAGGCTTTATATTAGCCTGCAAAAATTGTTCGTATGAATTTTTTTGAATCTCAATTAAATTAGGCATTTTTGCCTGAGTTTCATATTTACCAAAAGAATTTCTTATTCTTTTACGCTGAGTGAATGAATACATAGTAGAAATATAATGTAATTAGGTTTAACCTTACAAATAAAAACGGATAGAAATAAAGAAAGTTAGATTGTCAAACATCACAAATTTAAGAACACACAAACTAACTTGAAGAAAAATTCGCACTTATTACAAAGTGCTTAAGCCCAAGGCGAAACTATTTCGCTTTGGGCTAATTGGAATCAGATATAAATAATTATTTAAGCTCAACTTTAGCGCCAGCAGCTTCAAGAAGTTTTTTGAATTTATCAGCATCTTCTTTTTTAACAGCGTCTTTAACTAATTTGGGAGCACCTTCTACCAAATCTTTAGCTTCTTTTAAGCCAAGACCAGTAATAGCACGAACTTCTTTAATAACATTGATTTTGTTTGCACCGGCATCAACTAAGTGTAAATCAAATTCAGTTTTTTCAGCAGCTGGAGCTGAATCATTTGCAGCAGCAGGTGCAGCAGCAACAGCAACAGGAGCAGCAGCAGTTACGCCCCATTTATCTTCTAATAATTTAGAAAGCTGAGAAGCTTCTAATACAGTTAACGAAGATAAATCTTCAACGATTTTTTCTAGATTTGCAGCCATTTTGACCCTCTTTATATTTAATAATTAATAATAAAATTAGATTCTTTGATTAATCCTTATTTTGAGGCTTTCTTAATCAGAATATTTTATTTTGCAACAAATATTTTATAAAAAATGCAAACACTCAAAATGGAATAATCCAAGCATCATTCCTTTCTGCCATAAGCGGCAAAAACTCTTGCAAGTTGGCTTGCAGGCTCAGCAGCTATGCGAGCGATTTGACCTGCAGAAGCAACAAGTAAACCAACAATTTTTCCACGAGATTGATCTAGAGATGGAGTATTTGCTAAATCAACAACTGAAGAACTATTTAAGTTTGCACCATCAAAAGAACCACCGGCAATTTTTAATTTTTCATTTTTCTTAGAAAAATCTACGATAGTTTTTGCTGCAGCAACTGGATCTTTAGAATAAGCAACTAAAGTTTGACCATTAAGATATGCAGAAATTGAATTATGCTTTGTATCTTTTGATGCAATCGAAGCTAAAGTATTTTTTGCAATTCTAACTTTAGCACCATTTTTTTTAGCAGTTTTGCGTAGCTCATCAGTATCCTTAATTGTAAGAGCAGTAAAACTAGCAACAACTACCGTTGCCGAATCACTGAAAGCAGTTCTTAACTCTTCAACCTGCTTAATTTTTTTTGTTTTATCAACCATTTTAGTTAATTTTAGAGGTTAATTTATTATGCAATTTTAGTTTCAACTTTAACTGCAGGCCCCATTGTTGACTTTAAGTTTATAGACTTCAAGTAAATACCCTTAGAATTTTGAGGCTTAGCCTTGTTGAGTGCATCAACCAAAGTTTTAACATTTTCAGCCAATTTTTCAGGGGCAAAGCTCGCTTTACCAACTATTGCGTGAATAATACCAGCTTTATCTGCACGATATTCAACCTGCCCTGCTTTTGCTTCTTTAACTGCATTTGCAACATTTTCAGTTACTGAACCAAGTTTTGGGTTTGGCATTAAGCCTTTAGGCCCTAGAACTTTAGCAACTTTGCCAAGCTCTTTCATAATATCTGGAGTTGCAATTAGTCTATCAAACTCAATTTTACCTTTTGCTATTTCTTCAATAAATTCTTCAGCACCAACTATATCAGCACCAGCCTGCTTTGCTTCTTCAGCTTTTTTATCGCGAGCGATTACAGCAACCCTAACTTTTTTACCCGTTCCATTTGGAAGAGTAATTACACCACGAACATTTTGATCAGTTTGCTTAACATCAATGCCAAGGTTAACTGCAATATCAATTGATTCATCAAATTTAGCAGTTGCACATTCCTTAACCAAGTTAAGCGCATCAGTTAAATTATAGACTTTGGAAAAATCTTTACCGGCTTTAGTCTTAGCAAGTCTAACAGTAGAATTTCCTTTTTCCACCTTCTCGCCAGTATTTTCTCTTTTTTTAGCTTTAGCCATTTTATAAAAAAGATTTTTGGTTAATAAAATAAGTTACAATAAATTACGCTGCAGATGCTTCATCAAATTTTTCAACATCAATACCCATTGATCTAGCTTGACCAGCAACAATTAGCATTGAAGCGTAAACATCATCAGTGTTAAAATCAGGCATTTTTGCCTTAGCAACTTTTTTAACTTGCTCTTTAGTCATCTTCTTAACTATAGTAAGCCCTGGAGCAGTTGAACCTTTTTCAATACCCAATTCCTTCTTGATAAGATAAGAAGTTGCAGCAAGTTTAGTTACAAAGTCAAATTTTTTATCTTTGTAAACAGAGATAATAACAGGCGTTGGACCCTCTTTATCTTTTGTTCTGTCGTTAAATTGCTTACAGAAATCCATAATATTAACACCAGCCTGACCAAGTGCTGGCCCAACTGGAGGTGCAGGATTAGCTTTTCCAGCCTGAATCTGCAATTTAATTACTTTTACTACTTCTTTACTCATATAAAAATGGTTGATGGTTTATGGTTTATGGTTGATTTAATTTATCTTCTATCAACCATCAACCATCAACAATCAACTAACTAAGCCTTCTCAACCTGCGTGAACTCAAGCTCAACAGGCGTTGACCTTCCAAAGATTGAAACGCCAACTCTTAGCTTATTAGTATCTTCGTGAACTTCCTCAACAGTTCCAATAAACGATTCAAATGCACCCTCAATAATTTTGATAGTATCACCAACCATAAATGAAACCTTACTTTTCGGAGCTGAAGTTTTACCCTCTTCAACTTGCTTAAGTATATTTTGAGCTTCCCTTTCCGTTATAGGCTGAGGCTTTGAACCGCCACCACCTAAAAAGCCAGAAACTTTTGGAGTATTCTTTACAATCTGCCAAGTTTCGTCGTTGAGAATCATTTTCACAAGAACATAGCCAGGGAAAAATTTTCTCTCAGATTGAACTTTTTTGCCCTTACGAACCTCAATAAAAGGCTCGACCGGAACTACAATCTCTTCAAAAAGATTGGAAAAACCTTTCTTTTCTGCACCTTCTTTGATTTTTTCAGCAACCTTTTTCTCAGAACCTGAAGCCGCGTGAACTATGTACCATTTAGCGTTTGACATAATCGTTGTTTCGTTATTTTGTTGCTTCGTTGTTTCTAGAAAAAAAATCAACGAGTCAACGAAAAAACAAAATTAAAATTTTAGCAAAAACTGAACTCCATTAAACATCAACCAGTCCACTAAAAGAAAAAATACCGCAGAAACCGCAACCATAATGAATACCATTAATGTTACTGATGTAGTTTCCTGCTTAGAAGCCCAAGTTACCTTAGAACCTTCTTGCTTAACTTCTTTTAAGAACTTGAAAATGTTCATTTTCGATACCTCGATGCTTTGATGCTTTGATACTTCGAAAAATCGAAGAATCAAAAAATCGAATCATCGAAATGGCAGGGGCAGAGGGACTCGAACCCCCGACCCTCGGTTTTGGAGACCGATGCTCTACCAACTGAGCTATACCCCTAATTTTTTTATAGTTAGTAGGTATAAGGGATAAATTTGCATTTATTACAAGGGGTTAAACCGAATAAAAGCACCAATAACCACACACCACCAAAACTACTGTGGAATAGTGCATATATAGAAAGAAAATCTGATTGCAAGAAAAAATATAATTATTTTTGAAAAATATTGTGGTGTTGTTAAGTAAATAAAGATTTAAGCTCCTTAAACAACAATTGTCAGCCCGCACTTGTTGCGGGGTTAATTGATAGAAGTCTTTTCAAACCAAAGTTTTGAGCTTATTTTATTGTTAACCCAGCAACAAGTACGGGGTAACACTTTAGAAGAAATTTCTAATATCTATTCATATTAAACATTCCTGATTTCACCCAAACCTTTTCAAAAATTCCCTCGCGAGAAGCATGTAAGCCTGAGAGCCTGAACAGCGGTGATCATAAACAATCCCTGGTTTGCCGTGGCTTGGTGCTTCTGATAACTTAACATTTCTTGGAATATATGACTTAAATAATTTATCAGAAAAATGCGTAACAATTTCCGCTTCAACATCTTGCGTAAGCTTATTTCGCTTATCATACATTGTTAAAATTATTCCACCAATATCAAGATTTTCATTGAGATTATCCTGCACTAATTTTATTGTATTTAGTAAATAAGAAAGCCCTTCCAGCGAGTAAAACTCACACTGCAGAGGTATCAACGCATAATCAGAAGCTGAAAGTGCATTGATAGTTAAAAGCCCCAAAGATGGCGGACAATCAACGAATACATAATCAAAATCAGCATTTAGATTTTGTAGCTTTTTCTTAAGAATTATCTCTCTACCGATTTTTGCTGCGAGTTGTAAATCACAAGCTGATAAGTCAATAACTGCAGGAATTATGGATAGATTTGGAATTTCAGTTTTCTGAATTGCATCAGAAACTTTGATATTATCATCTGTTAGAATATCATAAGCACTAGGCTCTCTATTTTCAGGTGGAATGCCAAAAGCGGTGGTTGCATTGCCTTGGGAATCAAGATCAATAAGTAGGCATTTTTTACCAGCAACAGCAACGGCAGTAGCTATATTTACTGCTGTTGTTGTTTTGCCAACTCCACCTTTTTGATTTACTAATGCAAAAATTTTCACGCTAATAATTTTTTTTGAAATGTTTTAACAATTTAGAAAAAAAATGGAAATACTAATTTTTATACGGAAAGAAAGTGTAAGATAAAGTTACATCTGAAACGCCATCAAGCTCTTGGTTTTTAAGGATTTCAGGGTCAATAAAAAAAGATACAGGAAAGATAATTTTTTCCTTAGGTTTTATTAATTGTCTTTCAAAACAGAAACATTGAATTTTGTTAAAATATCCGCCAATTTTTTCGGGCAGAACATTATAAGTTGCCATACCTTCAATGGCTTTATTGCCATTATTTATCGCCTCAAAAAACACGAGTTTGTTTTCCCCAAGTTTAACTTCAACTTTGTTATTAACTGGGCGGAAACTCCAATCCAACTCAGGCTTTACATCAGCATTAAGCAAAACTCTAAAACTTCGATTATAGATTTTTTCTGGCAGTTTTGTTGCGACTTGAGTTGTGCCACCAAAACCAGTTACCTTGCAAAATAAATCATATAAAGGCGCTGAAGCATAAGCCAAAGCAAACATCGCAACCGCCACCCCAAAGATATTTATTGCCGTTGTGATATTTTTGTTCATTGAAGTATTATGGAAAATTTATTTTAGCATCTGCAAAAATGCAGACATTTTGAAATTTGTTTTTGATATATAAATTAATAACTTACTTTGAGTTATCTGCAAAAATGCAGATAAATTAAAAATTTTGGTAAAAATTTATTTCACATTTTTTTCCTCCCCCCTTAAAAGGGGAGAGATTTATATTAATAAGTAATTTGTAGCTTAACCAAGGTTACCGCAAAAATAATAATAACTAAGAAAATTAATATCCCAAAAGTTAAATAATTTTTTACCTTTTTTTCATGATGTGCTTTTTCTATCGGCATAGATTTTTTTTATTTTTTATAGCAGAAAATAGTTATTTTGTAAATATATCAAAGTTAAAACTATTTCATATCTTTACCAAGCATAGATTTGAAACTTTAATCACAAATTGTCACCCCGCATTTATTGTGGGGTTAAAGCTTAAAAATGTTCTAAGGCTTAAGTTTTGAGCTTGTTTTAAGGTTAACCCCGCAATAAATGGGGGGTGACAAAACAGAGGAAAAATAGCAAAAGTTTTATAAATCTCTTGCCTTGTAAATACTTCTTATTCACCCCAACTGCCCGAGTGAGGTGATTTTCACCTTTGAAAATATTTCATTTTGAGAGATTACAGGGGTTTGCGGTCGGAATCTATCAATTACAGCACGAACATAAGGGCGGATTGCTGGAGTTACCAGAAGGCAGGCATTCTGCCCTTTAAGAGAAAAACTATCTAACTGAGTTTTTGCTTTTGTAATAAATTCCTGAAGTTTAGTTGGTGCCATCGCGAGTTGCTTTTCTTCACCGCTTCCTATAAGGCTTTCAGCGAATTGTTGCTCCAAAGCTGGCGAAAGAGTTAAAACCAATAATTCATTCTTATTATTGAGATATTGATTAGAAATTTGCCTTGCA
>JANRLM010000071.1 GCA_033762595.1 Rickettsiales bacterium | reverse complement strand
CAACGCGATTCTATTGAAGAAACGATAGAGCCCTATTTGCTTCAAATTGGCTTTATACAAAGAACTCCAAGGGGTAGAATGCTTGCAAATAAAGCCTATGAACATCTAGGAATTGCAAAAATAAATAAAAAAATTCAAGATAATTTTTTTGATGAAATTGAATGAAAATAAAACTCAAGCTGAGTGTATTTTATGTGGCAATAAACATCACATAGAAATTAAAAATAAGAACGCTAATAGCTTTGAAATCTGCACATCTTGTGGAATAATTAGAAATATAGATTTAACACAAAAAACGCAAGAATTTGAAATTAAAAATAAATTTTCTATCTCAAAAATAAAATTAGTTCGTGCTTTAAATCAGGCAAAATTTTTACTAGAGCAAATAACAAAATTTATTGAGCCACCAAAATTTTTACTTGATATTTCCGCTAGAAATGGGGTTTTTGCAAACCTTGCAAAGGATAAAAATTTTAATGTAATCGCGACCGAAGAAAATCCAAATTACGCTAATTTCATTAGAAATACTTTCGGTTTAACCACGCTTAATGATAATATTTTCAACATTAATTTTTCACAAAAATTTGATATTATAACAATCTTAAATTCTTTTTGCGATTATCAAAAACCCTTTAATTTGCTTGAGAAAATTAATCTTTCTATCAAAGAAAATGGTATTTTATTATTAGGCTTTAGGGATATTGAAAACCCTAAAGTTTCTCCAAAAAGGCTATTTAGCAATGAAATTTCTTACTTTTTCAATTATGAAAATTTGAAATGGCTTTTATTCAAAGCTGGTTTTGAAATTATAGATGATTTTAGCCAAGAATTTTCTAATTTCAGATATTTCACCTGCAAACGAGTTAGAAAGCCAAACTCAGCGGTTACCATTCCATTAAAAGAAAATTTTGAGAAAATTTTTCATATAACTTCAGAATATAATTCAGAAAATTATTATAAAAATTCTTCACCTTATAATAAATTTGCTTATAAAATAAAAACTTATCCGAAAGAATATTTTTCTTAAAAATAAATTAAATTTTATGGCAATCACATCTGAGCAGAAAAAAGAATTAGCAGAAATTCAAAATCTTACCTTCAAAACTAAGCGTGCAACCGTTCCAGCTTTGGAAGAAATTTTATTTGAGCCGATAAATATTTTGGATCATGGCTTTATTCGTGTGGTTGATTATATGGGTGATGATAACGCTATAGTGCAATCAGCCCGCGTATCTTACGGCAAGGGCACTAAGCAAGTTAATCAAGATAAAGGCTTGATAAATTATCTAATGCGTCATTGGCACACAACCCCTTTTGAAATGTGCGAGATTAAATTTCACATCAAACTTCCGATATTTATTGCACGCCAATGGATTCGCCACCGCACTGCAAATGTGAATGAATATTCCGCAAGATATTCAATTATGGATAAAGAATTTTACATTCCCTCACCTGAGAATTTAGCACCGCAATCAAAGCAAAATCATCAAGGAAGAGCAGAAGGTGAGCCACTTACAGGCGATGAAGCAAAGAGAGTTTTAGAGCTTCTAAAAAGGGATTCTCTGCAATGTTATGATGATTATGAGGAAATGTTAAATCACGATGCAGCAGGCAACATCAAAGATGAAAACCGCAGAGGCCTTGCCAGAGAGCTTGCTCGTATGAATTTAACGCTCAATTATTACACGCAATGGTATTGGAAAATTGACCTGCATAATCTAATGCATTTCCTTATGCTTCGTGCGGATTCTCACGCACAATATGAAATTCGTGCTTACGCTGATGCGATGATTGATGTGGTAAAACGCTGGTGTCCTTTTGCTTATGAGGCTTTTTCTGAATATAGAATGGGCGCATCGCACCTATCAAAAACCGCAACTGAGATTGTTAAGCGTGCCTTAAAAGGCGAAAAAATTACGCAAGAAAATTCAGGCCTTGGCAAAAGAGAATGGGAAGAATTTGCCGCTAAATTCTTGGGTTAAGGTTGCATAGATATGACTGCAAAGGCAGTTAGCAACACATTTATGAATAATTTGACGACACTATCTAAGCCCCAATTTTTTTGAAGTTAAGAATGCCGTCAGCTACGCTAACCATCACCACATTACCTTCTTTAACTTTACCACTGATAATATCAGATGCGAGGCGGTTTTGAAGCTCTCTCTGAATAACCCTTTTGAGCGGTCTTGCACCATAAATTGCATCATAACCATTTTGGGCAATCCAGCTTTTTGCTTCATCAGAAATGTTAAGCGTAATATTTTTCTGTTTAAGTTTAGCCAAGATATTTTTAAGCTGAATATCAACAATCCCAACCATATTTTCCCGCTTGAGCTTGTTGAATAACAATATTTCATCAAGGCGATTGATAAATTCTGGCCTGAAATTATTACGAACTTCCTGCATAACTTTCGGGCGAGCTAAATCAACTGGGTCATTTTCTTTAAGCTCGGCGATATATTGCGATCCTAAATTTGAGGTGAGAATTATAATTGTGTTAGTGAAATCAACCGTTCTGCCTTGAGAATCAGTTAATCTGCCCTCATCAAGCACTTGTAACAATATATTGAAAACATCAGGGTGGGCTTTTTCAACTTCATCAAATAGCACAACTTGGTAGGGGCGTCTGCGAACAGCTTCAGTTAAAACCCCACCTTCCTCATAGCCCACATAACCCGGAGGTGCACCGATAAGGCGAGAAACCGAGTGCTTTTCCATAAATTCACTCATATCAATGCGAACCATTGCGGTTTCATCATTGAAAATAAATTCAGCAAGTGCCTTTGTAAGCTCAGTTTTTCCAACACCGGTTGGCCCTAAAAATAGGAAGGAAGCAAGTGGCCTTCTTTCATCATTAAGCCCTGCTTTACTTCTACGCACTGCCTCACTAACCGCACGAACGGCTTCATCTTGCCCAACAACTCTTTTTGATAGATTTTTCTCCATCTCAATCAGTTTCAAGCGTTCACCTTCAAGCATTTTCTCAACTGGAATGCCCGTCCACTTAGCAACCACGCCTGCTATATCATCATCAGTAACGGCATCATGAACGAAGGTAACTTGGCTTTCTTCCTCAAGCTGCGAGAGTTTTTTCTGTAACGATGGAATAATGCCGTAAGCAAGCTCACCAGCCCTTGATAAATCCCCTTTTCTTTGGGCGATTTCTAAATCTTTTTTCGCTTCATCAATTTTACTTTTGATGTTTTTTAGGCCTGTTAATTTTTGTTTTTCTTTATCCCATTGTTCAGTGAGTTCTTTGGCTTTGGTTTCAACTTTTGCAAGCTCTTCCCTAATTTTAAGAAGTCTATCCATTGATGCCTCATCAGTTTCTTTGCTTAAGGCTTCTTGCTCAATTTTTAACTGAATGATTTTTCTATCAAGTTCATCAATTTTTTCAGGCTTGCTATCAACTTGCATTTTGAGTTTGCTGGCAGCTTCATCAACTAAGTCAATCGCTTTATCAGGCAAAAACCTATCAGTAATATAGCGGTTTGAGAGGGTTGCAGCGGCAACTATCGCACTATCAGAAATTTTAACGCCGTGATGCACTTCATATTTTCCTTTTAAGCCCCTTAAAATTGCAATCGTATCCTCAACGCTTGGCTCACCTACAAAAACTGGTTGGAAACGCCTTGCGAAAGCTGGATCTTTTTCAATATGTTTGCGATATTCATCAAGAGTAGTTGCACCAATGCAGTGCAATTCTCCCCTTGCAAGTGCTGGCTTTAGAAGGTTTGAAGCGTCCATCGCACCTTCACCCTTGCCTGCACCCATTAGAGTGTGAACTTCATCAATAAATAGAACAATATCGCCTTCTGCTTGACTGATTTCGTTGAGAATAGACTTAAGCCTTTCCTCAAACTCACCTCTAAAAGAAGTGCCAGCAATTAGCGAGCCTAAATCCAACGCCATTAGCCTTTTACCTTTTAGGTTTTCAGGAACATCACCCTGTACAATTCTTTGTGCTAACCCCTCAATGATAGCGGTTTTACCAACGCCCGGTTCACCAATTAAAATTGGATTATTTTTCGTTCTTCTTGAGAGAACTTGCATTGCTCTGCGGATTTCTTCATCACGCCCAATCACAGGATCAAGCTTGCCTTCAGAGGCTCTTTTGGTTAAATCTATGGAGAATTTTTCTAGTGATTGATAAGTGCTTTCAGCATTTGCGGAATCAGCTTTTCTGCCTTTCCGAACTTCTTTAATACCTTTTTGAAGTTTTGCTTGATTAAAACCACTTGCTTCAAAAATTTTGATAATTTCGCTAGTACCCTCCTCAAAAATTGCTTCAATAAATCTTTCAGAAGTGCCGAATTCATCTCCATTTTTCTTAGCAATTTCAGAGGTTAGCTCAAGTAATTTTGAAAGTTTTGGGTGAAGATAAAGCTCGCCTTCACTAGAACCTGAAACCTTTGGCAATCTTTCAATTTCCTTAATAATTTTGGAGTAAATATTATCAGCATCAGCACCATTTATCTGGGCAATTTTGCGGATAACCCCATCTTTCTCAGGGCTTAAAAGCGAAGCCACTACATGTAGTTCAGTTAATTGCTGATTCTTATTGCGAAGTGCGGATTGCGTTGCATCTTGCACCGCCTCCTGAAATGCTATTGTATATTTCTCTGGTTTGTAAGACATAGTTTTTTAGTTAAAAATATATTCTTACTTTAAGATAGTATTTGATTATTATCATTCAATAGACATAACTATAAAATTTAGCTATAAGGCATATTTACAACAAAACCCTTTACATTTCCTTGGTTTCGTGTAGAAAGCCCGAACTATTTGATGATAGTAGTTTATTAATGCCAGTAAATACTGGTTAACAATGGTAATCAATATGTCTGTTACAAAAAGAGCGGTTCTAAAAGCTGAACCAAGAAATAGCAAGGGCACTGGCTCTGCTAGAGATGCTAGAAAAAATGGTAATATCCCAATTACTATTTATGGCAAAAATAAGGAGCAACTTTTCCTTACAACCAATACTAAAGAGCTGAATACAGAGTATTTAAGGGGCAGGTTTTTCTCTAAAGTTGTAGAAATTGAAATTAATGGCAAGAAAATTCTTGCTAATCCTAAGGAAATTCAATTTGATAGGGTGAAAGATATTCCAATTCACGCAGATTTTATTGCAGTTGATGAGCATTCACAAATCAAAATTTCTGTTCCGGTTGAATTCTTGAACATAGAGAAATGCCCTGGTCTTAAAAGAGGTGGCGTTCTTAACGTGGTTAGAAGAACGGTTGATGTATTCTGTAACATTGATAATATTCCAGATAAGCTAACTGCCGATTTAGGTAATCTTAAAATTGGTGATAATATTAAATGGAGTGGCCTTGGTAAACCTGAAGGTGTTACGCCGTTCATCAAAAATAGAGATTTCACAATCGCAACTATTGCGGGTAGAGCTGAAGAAGAAAAAGCTGAAGGTGCTGATGCAAATGCACCTACTGCACCGGTTGTTACAGGTCAGAAAAATGCAAATGTTGCGGCAGCTGATGCGAAAGCTCCAGCGGGTGGTAAAGCCGCTGCAAAACCAGCTCCTAAGAAATAATTTCTTATTTTTTATAAAATCATTTAGCTATATAAGCCGAGCCATTTTGGTTCGGCTTTTTTGTTTGTAAATTCTATAAAAATTAAATGCGTTTTTTAATAAGCAAAAAATATAGAAATTTTTTTTCTGAAATATACGAAAAAGAATATAATGAAGGCAGGTTTGCTCTGCTAATCCCTATAATTTTTGCGTGCGGAATTGCATCTTACTTTGCGATAAAATATGAACCGAAAATTGATTCAATTTTCCTCGCATTAGCTCTATCTGCCTTACTTTTGGGGCTTTCACATTATAAAAAAAGAAGAATATTTTTATTTATTTCAGTTGGTTTTGTAATTTTTTCACTCGGTTTTTTGTTAGCAAAAATAGAAGCTGACTATAAAAATCACCCAAAAATACAAGAAAATCTGGGGGTCATATGGCTAAGGGCAAAAATTCAAAAAATAGAAACTGAGGATAAATTTATTCGGCTGATTCTTAGAGAAAATAATCTTTGGCAACCAGAAAGTGGGAAATTTTCAGAAAATAAAACCCCTAAATTAATTCGGTTAAATGTTAGAACAAAATTAACCCATAATGGTGAAGTTTTGGATTTCAAAAAACTCAATCAAAATGATTATATTCAGGTTAGGGTTATTCTCTCTCCGCCAGCTAAACTGCCAGCTTTTCCAAATGCGTATGATTTTGCTAAATATTCATATTTTGAAGAAATTGGGGCAGTAGGTTTTGCAATTTCTGAAGTAAAAATTCTGCAAAAAAATGAAGCTGATTTTATCCAAAAATTACGAATTAAAATTAATTATAGAATTGATAATTCATTTAACGATAAACAAATTAGTGCAATCGCAAAAGCCCTTGTAACTGGCGATAGAGCTGCACTAGATAATAAAACCAATGAAGCCCTTAGATATAGTGGGCTTGGGCATATTTTATCAATTTCAGGGTTGCACCTTTCAATCGTAATGGTTTGGGTTTATGGCCTTATAAGGCTTGTAATTGCTTTGTTTCCAGCTTTTGCTTTGCGTTTTGATAGTAAAAAAATCAGTGCGATTTTTGCAATATTATTTGGTCTAATCTATTTATATATAGCAAATAAGCCAATTCCAGCGGTTCGCTCATATTTAATGCTAACATTATTTTTCTTAGGAATTTTACTTAATAGGGAAATTTCTCCCTTCAGACCGCTTGCAGTTGCAGGGTTCCTAATATTAATAATTGAGCCAAGCTCTTTAGTAAATGTATCTTTTCAGCTCTCTTTTGGCTCTATAATTGCACTTGCTGGTGTATATGAAATTTATGCAAAATTTAGTAAAAAATCTGATTTATCTGAACAGGAAAATTTTTTCAAAAAAAGTCTAAAATATTTATTTGGAATTATGGCCTCCTCACTAATTGTTGGGGTGGTAACAGGGCCAATTATCGCTTATCATTTTAGTAATATATCCAAGTTTTCTGCGGCTTCTAACTTAATTACTTTGCCATTCGTAAGTTTTGTAACAATGCCGGCACTTGCGATTGCATCAGTATTTTCAGGGTTTGAATTTAGTGAATTTTTATTTAAGCCCGCTGAATTTGGAATTAGAATGATGTTATTTTGTGCCGAAAAATTTGGCGACGCAAAAACCTCAACAATTAGAGTTTCTGCACTTCCTGAGTATTTTTTAATTTTAGTTTGCGTTGGTTGGGTATGGTTTTTTGTGTTCACTTCAAAAATAAGATATTTTGCTTTGCCCTTTATTTTTGCAATTTATTTAGTGATGATTTTTGCTCAAAAGCAACCAGATATTTTGATAGATGAAAAAGGTAAAACCTTTATTATAAAAGCTTATGATAAATATTATATCTACGGCAGAACTGGGGGGTTTAAGCTCAAGCAATATAAGGAAAAACTTGGCGTTGCAGAATTTTTTAGGCTGAAAAAAAATGAGGATTTTTTATGTAAAGAAAATTTCTGCTCGCTAAAAAATATTCTAATTATTCGTGGTTTACACAAGGAAAACCAGGCGTTATGCGAATCACATAAAGTTATAATTAATCTTACTAATCAAAAAATTTGCGATAATAAAAAAGTAATTAGCTTAAAAAATCTCTCTAAAAACGGCACGCATTTAATTTGGCAAAACGGCAGAATAGAGAACTCAAGAGCTTCTTCTGGCTTAAGAATTTGGAATGAGTAAGTTATATTTTTGAAGCTAACTACCTGACTTCATAGGTATAAAACTAAGATAGATTTGCTTTAGTTTTTTATAAAGTTCTTACCAATTATTCTTAAAATTTAGGAATTTATCTTTGAGGCTATCTTTAATGTCATCAACTTGGGTTCGCTCTTTTTCCTTATATTTTTGATAAAATTTTTGCCTTTTATCTTCTTCAACTAAATTTTGTTTTGAGGCTTGTTGAATTTTTTGATAATCTCTTAAAAATATTTCTTTTGCAGTTATTGCTTCTGGCGTGTTGATGAGTGTCAAGCAATCCCAAGCCGCTTTTGCTAAATCTTTTCTTGAGCTATAAAGTGCATTTTGTAAAACATAAACAGCCCCTTCCGCGTTAGAACCTAGATAACCCGCCTGCCTCAAATGATAATAATAATTGATAGTTAGCATATCTTGTTCAATATCAAACATTGGTTTTAATTGTTTTGGAAAGCCTTGCACGCCTATAGATTTTCTAATGGTTGAGATTTTTTTTCTAAGGTTATGCCGCTCTTGCAGTTCAATTTCTTCAACGAGGGAAAAGATTTTTTCTTTTCTGGTGGGCTTAGATGTAAAATGTTTTTGAGCCACATAATAAGTGCCAAAAATTAATATCATTGTAAGGCAAGCACCAACGATAAAAGGATTTTGTAACCTGCCTGTTACAATTGAATAAACCATTAAAAGCGGTGCGATTGGAATTAGCAGAAGCAAGATAAGAAAATTCCGCAATGGTGCATCATCAGATGCAGTTGGTAGCATTATTCCGGGTTTTTTTTCGGACATAAATTAGGGGTTAGGGGTTGGGGATTAGGGGTTGGGTAAATTCTATTAAGCCCTAATACCTAAGCCCTAATTTACTCAAAATATGATTCTAAATCTATAATAAAAACATTTCTACCTTTGGCTGAGAGTGCGAGCTTTCCTTCAACGAGTTTTTTTGCAAATGAGCCAAAAATATCAAATCTCCAGCCTTCCATCGCTTTGTTATTGTAATCACCAGTTGCAATTTTTTTAAGTTCTTCTAAATCGCAAATCACCGTGGGTGCAACATCATTCTCAATTGCTTGATTGCGAAGTAAAATTTTAAGAAGCGTAACCACTGGCATTAAGTTATCTGGAATAGAAACTGACTTTTCAAAATTTAACTTAGTATTGCTATTTATAGCCTCTCTAACTTGTTCTACAATTTCATTTGCAGTTCTTTCATCAAATTTTAGAAATCTACTATCAGATAAATCACTTGCTTTTTTTGGCTTTCTGAAGGCAATTTCTTGAATTGCATCATCTTTCATTATCCACATTCTAGGCTTGTTTAGATGCATTGCTTTGTTTTCTCGCCAGCTTGCAAGCCCTCTTAAAATCCGCAAATATTCTTCATCAGTGCTTCTAAATTTAATTTTCAGCCAAGCATCTTCAGGATTAGTCTTGTATAAATTTTCATTAAGAAGTTTTTGCATTTCCTCTTTTGCCCAATTTAAGCGATTTCGCTTAATGAGTGTTTCTTTAATTTTGAGATAAATTTTTTTGAGATAAATTACATCATCAAGTGCATAAGCAATCTGAGATTCTGTAAGTGGCCTTTTTAGCCAATCTGTAAACCGAGCTGATTTATCAATATTTGTATCGCAATAATGCTCAACTAATTTAGAATAGCTAATTGCTTCACCAAAGCCGAGGATTTTCCCAGCGATTTGGGTATCAAAAATATTTCTTGGAAGAACGCCAAACTGATTCATCAATATTTCCAAATCTTGCTGGGAAGCGTGAAAAACCTTAGTTATTTTTTCATCTTGTAAAGCTTCATTTAAGATATTCAAATCAATTTCTTGCGATAGAGGTTCAATCACAAATTCGCCATCACTATAACCAATTTGAATTAATCCGAGGTTTGGAAAATAAGTTTTTTCCCTAACAAATTCAGTATCAAGGGTGATAAATTCATCATTCTTTCTGATGTAATCAATTTTCTTAACTAAATCTTCAGTTCTTGTAATAATTTGCATAATCTAAAACATTTCAAATGGATAGTAATCCCTAAAAAACTTCTCGCAATATAATTATTGTTTAATAAATAAAAAAAGTTTAGTGTTTGAAAAAACCAAATTTCAAAAATTTTATGAATAAGCCACTACTAAAAAACTCTCAAAATAATATTACTCATATTGCCAAAAATGCTGAGTTTTCTGACAAACTAGAGCTTGTTAAAAATAAACCAAGCTGGGATTATATCAATTTTTCTTTTGATAATTTACTGCGTGAAGAATTTAATGAATTAGGTGATGCAATTAAAGAAAAAGATGAAATTGAAACGCTTGATGGTGCGTTTGATGTTTCGGTAATTGCACTTAATATTGCTTATAAATTATTTAGGTTGAAAGGCTTTTCTCATGAGGAATCTGTTGCAAAAACTGAGGAAGGTTTCCACAGAGTTCTTGATTCTAATTTATCAAAACTCCACCCAGATGGTTCAGTTAAATATCGTGAAGATGGAAAAGTTTTAAAGCCTTCAACCTTCTTCTCACCAGAGTTTGAAGATTTGTTAGGGTAATTATCTCCTCTCAAAATCTATTCTTGGGTCAACAATTACATACATTATATCTCCGATTAGGTTTAAGATTAACCCTAATAGTGTGAATATGAAAAGTGAGCCGAAGATTACTGGATAATCACGAGAAATTGTTGCTTCAAACGCAAGCAAACCAAGCCCATCAAGTGAGAATATAATCTCAATTAAAAAAGCACCTGCAAACAAAATTCCAACAAAAGCTGAAGGAAAACCAGCAATCACAATCAGCATCGCATTTCTAAAAATATGGCCATAAAGAACTTTTTTCTCAGTGCAACCTTTTGCCCTTGCAGTGATTACATAATTTTTAGAAATTTCTTCAAGAAATGAATTTTTGCAAAGTAGAGTAAGGCTTGCAAAACCACCTATAACCATTGAAATTATTGGTAAAGTAATATGCCATAGATAATCTTTAATTTTACCTATTGTGTTTAATTCCTCAAAATTATCTGAAACCAAACCTTTTAGAGGGAATATTGAAAAATAACTCCCACCTGCAAATAAAACTATCAGAAGAATTGCGAATAAAAATGAAGGAATCGCATAACCAATTATAATTATAAAACTTGAGGCAACATCAAAGTTAGAGCCATCTTTAACAGCTTTTCTTATGCCTAGTGGAATTGAAACTAAATAGGTTAAAAGTGTTGTCCAAAGCCCAAGAGAAATAGAAACTGGAAGTTTTTGCTTAATCAACTCTAAAACATTTTGATCCCGATAAAAACTTGTATCAAAATCAAAAGTGATAAATTTTTTTAGCATTTGAAGGAATCTTTCATGGGCTGGTTTATCAAAGCCATATATTTTCTCAATCTTCGCAACAATCTCTGGGTGAAGCCCACGAGAACCTGAGTATTTTATCTCCCCTGCAGATGAAACCCCACCTTGCGTTAATTTATTTGGGCTAGTTGCAAAATCTTTATTAGCGGAGGTAAAACGCTCAGTAAAAGCTTGGTCGTAGCCCTTGATTCTCGCAATAGCCTGCTCAACTGGCCCACCGGGGGCAGCTTGAATAACAATAAAGTTAATAAGCAACACACCCAAAAGCGTTGGAACAATAAGTAAAAGCCTTTTTAGAATATACTTTAACACAATCTAAAATTGATATATTGTTTAGTTAGTTAATTTGTTCAAAAATTTCAAAAATTCAAATGGTTTGGCGAATTTCATTAATAACTTCCTTCATAGTTTTGATAGCAGTATTTGTTCTGCTTTTCAATTACTCATTGGAAGTCATTAGAAAAAACAACGCTGAAAAGGAAATTCTAGAGATTTCCAAAAATCGTGCAATCAGGTTTTATAATATGATGACTTATGAAGATAAGGAAAACCTCTATAAATTACCCTGCACAGATAATATCGCAAAATCTTGTTTTAATGCTCAAAGAATGAAGTCAAAACTGCTAGAAGCAATAGCTGGTGGTGCAATAGTTAGTGCAGATTTAATTAGCGATAAATTATATAATTTGGTGCAAAGTAAAATTGCTGAGAATAAATTTAAGCAGTTAATTAACACCGCAAGTAAGGAAGGGCAGGCGGTTTTTACAGAGCATTATCTTTATAATGATTCCAGCAAAAAAGTTACAATCGTAACATTGGACTTATTTTATTTAAGCAAAGATAACGCCCTGAAAGGCTTATATATTATAACTTACAGCTATAATGATCTACTCGCAAAAGATGTTATACCACTTTATGGAATATTACTAATTTTGTTTTTAGTTTCAATTTCTCTGATAATTTTATTCATTGTAATGAATGGTAATAGTAACGCTAAAAAATTTGATGAATTATTTGAAGAAAACCAAAGAGCTCAGCACGAAATTGATAAATTGAAGAAGGAAAATATTCAGCAATCCCAATTTTTGGCTAATTTTACGCATGAACTTAGAACTCCCCTAAATTCTATAATTGGCTTTTCTGGCCTTATTAAAGAAGAAACTCTTGGTGGGGTTGGTAATCCTGAATATAAAAAATTCGCAACGGATATTAATAATTCTGGCACGCATTTGCTTTCGCTAATTAATGACATTTTAGATTTTTCTAAAGCAGAAGTTGGAAGACTAAAAGTAAATGTTGCTGAAACAGATATTGTTAAGCTTTCCAAGCAATGTATGGCAATTGTTGCACCACGTGCAAGTGAATCTGGCGTTGATTTATTACAAAGTTTTGCAGATAATAATATCATCTTAAAAACTGATGCGAAAAGGTTAAAACAAGTTATTTTGAACTTGCTTTCAAATTCAGTAAAGTTCACTCCAGAAGGTGGAAGTGTTACTATATCAGTGTTTCCAGATCTCAAAACTAACAGATTATTCATTGAAGTGAGTGATACAGGCGTTGGAATTTCTGAGAAAGACCTTCCAACCGTTCTCTCGCTTTTTGGTCAAGCAGAAACTAATCTCAACCGAAAATATGAAGGTTCTGGAATTGGTTTGCCTTTTGCAAAAAAACTTACCAATTTGATGGGTGGCACTTTTGAAATTTCAAGTAAAGTTGGCTTAGGAACAAGGGTAACGCTTGCCTTCCCTTATGATAAAAAACTTAACGCAGAATATAAAGATGGCATAGAAAACATTGGGAAAGTTATTTAGTATTTGTAAGAAGATGTAAGCTAGAAGCTTAATTTAACATTGGCAATATTCTTCACCTTCAGCTTGAAAATCAATAGCATCATTATTATTGAGGGATTGTAAAGCAGGGTTTTCAATTAAGTGATTATAAAAATCATTCACTGCTTTTATAACATCATCGGCTTCTGCTTGTTGCATTACAAATTTGCGAAACTCTGCTGAGCCGTGCTTTCCTGCGGAATACCAGCCTAAATGCTTTTTCGCCATTCTATGGCCAACCACTTTGCCGTAATGCTCAAGCATTGAAATATAATGCTCTATCACTATATTTTTTTGTTCTTCCAAAGTTGGGTCTGGCGTTATATTTTCACCACTTAAATATTCTGCAATTTGAGAAATTATCCAAGGCTTACCATAACTGCCCCTTCCAATCATTACGCCATCTGCACCAGATTTCTCTAAGGCGGTTTCAGCATCAGAAAAAGTTTTTATATCACCATTTACGATAACCGGAATTTTAACTGCATCTTTCACATTCCTCACAAATTGCCAATCTGCCTTGCCATTATAAAATTGGCAACGCGTTCTGCCGTGAACAGTTAGCATTTGAATCCCTACATCTTCAGCGATTTTAGCAAGGTTTGGAGCGTTTAAGCTATTATGATCCCAGCCCATTCGCATTTTCATTGTTACTGGAATTTTAACCGCCTTAACGGTTGCTTCCATAACCTCGCGTGCGAGTTTTTCATCTCTCATCATTGAACTGCCAGCGTGCTGACCATTAGTAACTTTTTTGACAGGACAACCGAAATTTATATCAATGATGTTTGCACCCTTGGCTTCATTGATGCGTGCAGCTTCTGCCATAATCTCAGGCTCGCAACCAGCAAGCTGCACAGACATTGGGTAAGTTTCAGGTGCGTCATAACAGCCGGCTTTCTTATGGTTTTCCTGCTCTTTAAGAACCATCGCTTTGCTTGCAATCATTTCTGAGACAACTAACGCTGCACCAAATTTCTTCTTAACAAGCCTTCTAAATGGCGGATCAGTAATGCCGCTAAGCGGAGCTAAAATCACATTATTTTCAAGCTCAACATTGCCAATTTTTATTTTAAGAGAATTTTTCATGCGGGGCTCATTACACCAAAAAGCAAGGAAATTCAAGGAAATTAGGAGTTAGTAATTAGGCACTGGTAATTAGTGGAAGATGATTTTTTAATTCCTAATGCCCATTTCCTAACGCCCAACTCCCAAAAACTACTCAACAATTCTACGTTTGCCAGTATGATCGGCAGGAGTGATGATTCCTTCCCTTTCCATTTGATCAATCAAATTTGCGGCTTTGTTATAGCCGATTTTGAAAACTCTTTGAAGGTAACTTGTAGAAACTTTTTTATCTCGCAAAATTACTGCAACGGCTTGGGAATATAGGGAATCCTTGCCATTTCCATCAGAATTTTCAGAATCTTCTGTGAACATATCTTCTTCAGCGGTTGTAACATCTTGCACATAATTTGGCTTGCCTTGAGAACGCAAATATTCTGAAACTTGATGCACTTCTTCATCGCTAACAAAAGGCCCATGAACCCTTGTAATTCTAGTGCCAACGCCCATAAATAATAAATCGCCTCGTCCAAGTAACTGCTCCGCACCCTGTTCGCCGAGAATTGTTCTACTATCAATTTTGGAAGTTACTTGATAACTTATTCTGCTAGGAAAATTCGCCTTGATTATACCGGTAATTACATCAACGCTTGGCCTTTGAGTTGCAAGAATTACATGGATTCCAGCAGCTCTTGCCATTTGTGCAAGCCTCTGCACTGAGGCCTCAATTTCCTTACCGGCAACTAGCATTAAATCCGCCATTTCGTCCACTACAACAACAATATAAGGCAGTTTTTCCATTTCTAGAGGCACTTCCTCAGTTATAGGTGAGCCAGAATCAATATCATAGCCAGTTTGCACATTTCGTGTGAGAATTTTTCCAGCCTTTTTTGCCTCTAAAATTTTTTCATTATAGCCATCAATATTTCTAACATTAAGCTGAGACATAAGGCGATAGCGGTTTTCCATCTCTTTAACCGTCCATTTTAATGCAACAATTGCCTTTTGAGGCTCAGTAACAACAGGTGAAAGTAAGTGCGGAATATCTTGATAAACTGAGAGTTCCAACATTTTTGGATCAATCATTATAAATTTACATTCCTGCGGTGAAAATTTATAAAGCAAAGAAAGTATCATACCATTCAAACCAACGGATTTGCCTGATCCGGTAGTTCCTGCAACTAACAAATGCGGAGTTTTAGCCAAATCCACAACGACAGCTTTGCCGGAAATATCTTTTCCCAAGCATATTGGCAGTGCCATTTTTGCTTTTCTAAATTCATTGGAAAGCAAAAGCTCTTTGAAATAAACTGTTTCACGCGATGAGTTTGGCAGCTCTATACCAATCGCATTCTGACCTGCAATAACCGCAATTCTAGTTGAAGTTGCAGACATAGACCTTGCAATATCATCAGCTAAACCAATTATTCTAGAGGATTTTGTTCCGGGTGATGGCTCTAATGAATAAAGTGTTACAACCGGCCCCGGTTGCACTTCAATAATTTTGCCCTGAACTCCAAAATCACCAAGAGTTTTTTCAAGCATCTCAGCATTTGATTGCAGGGAATCCGCACTTGGCCTTTTGGTTTTTTGATCCTCTGGCAGGCTCAACAAGGAAAGTGGCGGAAGCTGGAAAGAATCCCGCATTTCCATATCAAGAGTATGCTGTATTTTATCAGTTAATTTGGCGGTTTCTTCTTTTATATTTGTAATCTTTTTCGGCTTTTTAGGTGTTTTATTTGAAACATTTTCAATCGCAGAATCAACAATTTCATACTCCTTATTTGCTTCCTCTAATTTGCCAGAAAACGCATCAATAGTAAAGCGGACAAAGTTTGAAATTTGCTGATATAAAAATTTTACCGCAAATGAAATTGTTAAATATGAAATAATCGCAACCTTAAACCAAGTTTTAAGTGAGATACTAATTGTAAATAAAGCCGTGGTTAGAAAAAAGAATAAAAAGAAGATGAAATATACCAGCCCACCAATTAATGGCTCTAGCTTGCCTGCAAGCATAGCACCAATAAAACCGCCATTGCTAGAGGTTGGATAATCAGAAGGCATGCCGAAGAATTTATCAAAATAGCCTAAAAATCCAGCAAAACCAATTAATGAAATTAGCAGAAAAGTAAATTTTATCGCTGGGTGATTATACCAGATTTCCTCAGCTTCATTATTTTTTATGTTAGTATAAACAATTTTTATACCCCATAAAATCATAACTAAACCGAAATAATAACTGGCACTTCCAAGAAAAGTTATCAGCAGAGATGAAAGGTTTGAACCAATTACACCAGCCCAGTTTTTAATGACGGCACTGCTTGAAAAATTCCAAGATGGATCAAACGGGTTATAGGAAAAAACTGAAAAAATAGAAATTATCCCGAGCAAAAATAAAATCGCCCCAAATAAAATTTTTAATGTTATTAAAAAATATTCTTTCATAAAAATTGAAAAACCCTTCTCATATAATCAAAACTAATACATATTGCGAAAATATGAATTGAAATTAAAATAAATATTGCAATTTCTTATAGCTTGTAAGTTAATGTTGTAAAAAGATTATGGATAGAGAAAATTTAATAAATAGCTTTCTAAAAAATTCAATAAGTGAGAATTTTACTAGAGAAAAAATAAAAGGTGATGCATCTTTTAGAAAATATGAACGCATAATTTGTGAAGGAAAAAACTATATTCTAATGGATGCCCCACCTGAGAAAGAAGATGTAAAACCTTTCATAAATATCTGCAAAACCCTTATAAATCTTGGTTTTTCTGCCCCAAATATTTTTAATGAGGATATTCAAAACGGATTTTTATTATTGGAAGATTTTGGTGATAATAAATTCAGCACAATCCTTATAAATAATATAAATCAAGAGGAAAAACTCTATAAAAATGCAGTTGATTGCTTAATTGAATTATATAAAAAAACCGCCTCGCAAAAATTTTCTATTGCGGAATATGGAAAAACAAAATTGCTGGAAGAGGCTAATTTGTTTACTAATTGGTTCATTCCATATTTTTTTAAACCAAGTGAAAGCGAATTAAATTCTATCAAAAAAGCATATGAAGAAATTATTTTAGAAGCAATTTCTAAATTAAATTATCCAAATAATTGTTTAGTTTTAAGAGATTATCACGCCGATAATTTAATTGATTTGCCAGAAAGAAAAACCTTCCAAAATGTTGGATTACTTGACTTTCAAGATGCGTTAGTTGGAAACCCCGCTTATGACTTAGCCTCCCTTTTAGAAGATGCACGGCGTGATGTTTCAATCAATATTCAGCATAAAATGTTTGATTATTTTGTAGAAAAACTTGCGCTAGATAAAGCAAAATTTATGCAAGATTATCAAATAATCGCAATGCAAAGAAACCTCAAAATTCTTGGTATTTTCACCCGTCTAAAAGTTAGAGATGGTAAAGAAAATTACCTGCAATTTATACCAAGAGTTAAAAATTATTTAATGCAAGATTTGCAAAATAAATCATTAGAAAATGCAAAAAACTTCATCACAAAATTCATCTAAAATTGATAGCGGCATTATCTTTTCAGCTGGGCTTGGCACAAGGTTTAAGCCAATTACAGATTCTATTCCAAAGCCACTTGTTGAGCTAAAAAATAAAGCTTTGATTTCATATAATATTGAAGTTTTTGAAAATGCAAAAATCCAAAATATTTTTGCTAATAGCTTTTATTTAGCTGAAAAATTAGAAGATTATATCTCAAAAAATCACCCTTCAGTAAAAATATTTAGAGAAGCAGAACGCCTT
>JANRLM010000070.1 GCA_033762595.1 Rickettsiales bacterium | reverse complement strand
GGTCCCCTAGCACTGGAGGAGCAATCTCTAATGTTGAGCTTGTGAAATCATTGCTTGGTAAGATACCTAAAAAACATTACATATCAGTAAATATTTCAGGATTGTATGATATAGGTAACACCCCTGCATTTGCTTGCACTCCTTGCAATGTTTCTCAAAATGGCGTAGAAAGGTTTGAAACGGCTGATTTACGCAGATTAGATAAACTTTTTAACCAATATATTGAAGGGGTTAGAAATACAGAAAAAAAGCTAAACTTGGCAAAAAATTATCTAAAAATGCATGACTTTAGAAAACCAGAGCATCAAATATATTTTTTTGCAAATAATGAAATATTCTTTTCAATCAAAAATAAAAATGATTTAAGCGTTCTAAGACAATATTTCGATCTGCTTAACAATATATTACCTGACGAAAGCAAATTAAATTTAACCCACGAAGGAAATTTTGGAATAATTGCTACTTCACCCGATAACGATGTGTTAAAATGCTTGCTTTCTGATAGAGGGGTTACGTTTAATGAAGATCCAAGAGTCACTATTAGGGCTAGTGCGGTAGAGAATTCGTTATTAGCACAAACCTTAAAAAATTTTAATAACTTAAAATGTAATGATGCAAAAAAATAAAATAGGAATATCAACAATTTCGCATCCTCCTTGCATACCTTATTTGCTTGCTCATCTAGAGGCTATAAAAGAAGCAATATCAAGAAGTGGTTTTGATGATATACCAGTATCACTTTTTGTATCACAAACAACAGAAGATCATGAGGAAACTATAAACTATATAGCCTCAAAGGTAGGGCTAAAAAACTTAAATACATCTTTTTTAAGAAGACCCTCGACAATTGGAGAATCAAGAAATTTATCAATAAAAAATATAACGAATGATACGGAGTGGGTTATAGTAACAGATTCAGATACAAAAATGCGCCCAGACTATATAATAAATCTAAATTCATATCTTGATGAATTCGATTTAGAGAATGTTGGTGCTTTATGTGGTACAGTTGGTATAATGAAGGCTACTCAGGTTGGATTATACGAAGCCTACATGGAAGCAAATGTGGTTGCAACTAGAGTACATGGGTGTACCACTGATGACTTTAACTTGATTTTTGGTAAGAATAGAAATCTACCAATAAAATCCGCAATAAATAATAATTCAAGTAGGGTTTTATCAAAATTTGCTGGAAACGAATGCGAAATGCTACAAGGCTATAACCATGTAATTTCTTATAAAACTTTTCAAGAGCGTGGCTACAACCCTAAATATGGAAGTGCAGAAGACAGGGAAATGATGGCTTACATAAGAAGCACTGGAAACAAAATTCTATTTGCACCTAAGTGCCAAATAGATCATGATTTTGATATTTCATTTGAGCAAATGATGAGACGCAAAACTGTTCATGGAAGATGGGCTCAACTTGTTCGAGAAGAATATGCTCAACACGGAGAAAATATTTTTGGAAAACCTGAAATTAGTCAATGGATGGAGGCTGACAAAATAGATGCCACACAATTTCCTTACGAAACAGCAGAAGGAAGAACTTATTTAACAGCTGCTAGAATAGCATACTCCTACGGAAATATGGAGACTGCAGCAAGGTTACATATGCACCACAACGGCAACCCGGACATATCATTGATACAATTTAATGACCACAGATCGGGAAATATTGTTAGTCCTAAAATAGTTACAGCTAGAGACTTATAATTTAACTACGCATACTCACCCTCCAAAATCCATCTTCTCAGAGATTCTTGAAACCTCGCCATTAAGATCTAGCACATAGTAAAGTTAGCTCTGCGAACAACCCTTTTTCTATCCCAAGAGAGAGTGTGTGTATGCAAACAGAGATGTTTTACCACCAGATACCTTTGGAGAAGAACACATTCCAGAGCATAAAAAAGGCAGTTGGTGGCGGTGGTAGCTATTTAACGCATATTAATTAATCCCCCAACAAAGAAATTTTAGGTAATTTGTTTTAGCAAGTTTAGGGTGGGGGGTGTGGTCTATATCGGCAGAGAAATCTGCGATTAATTCGCATTTAAGTTTTTTATATTCTAGATCTTTTGCCTCTCTCAAAATGACATTTTCTGCAACTTTTTTAAGCCTAGATTTTTCAGCGTGATGCGAACAAGAAGTTAATGCAAAATATTTTTTTTCATCACTTACATTTTGAAAATCAAATAAATTCAAACAACCTTGAACCAATTTCTCATAACCCTTCATTCCAGATTCAACATATTTTTTAGCCTTAATAAAAGCTGGGGGATCAGCAGAAATTATATCAAAAAATATTTCATCTTTTGGGTTATATTTATTCAAAAAATCAAATGCATCTTGCTTAATAAATTTGCACTTTTCCAAAATATTATTTTTCTTAGCGGAAATTTTTGCAAGCCCAAGAGCTAACTCTGAGCTATCAACCATAAAGATATTTTTTGCACCCCTAACGCCCGCTAAAACTCCAAAACCACCAGAATGAGAGAATAAATCCAAGAAGTTTTTATCATTCGCATAAGAAGTCAAAAAACCACGATTTCTTCTCTGATCATAAAACCAGCCGGTTTTCTGCCCCTCCTGCAAGTTAGCATAATAAAAAATTCCATTTTCTTGAATTTCAATAATTTCAGGAATTTCTCCAATAACAAATTTTTCCGCTTGCAGAAATTCTGATTTATCAGATGGATTAATCGAAATAATCAACCCTTTGGCTTGCGAAATTTCAGAAAGTGCATCAAGAAAAAACTGCTTCAATTTGAAGGCTCCCATAGTTGTAATTTCACAGGAGAGATAATCGCCATAAGAATCAACTATAAAACCGGGTAGAAAATCGGCTTCACCAAAAATTAAACGACAAAATTTTGTGTTAAAATTGCCTTGCTTTATAGAAAATTTTTCTCTTTTTTTAACAGCATTTTTAATTCTTGTTTTGAAGAAATCTTTATCAATTTTTTCTTGTGAATTTTGGTTTAATATCCTTATTGAAATTATTGATTTATAATTAAAATATCCAATACTCAAAAATTTCCCTTTGTTATCCAAAATCTTTACTAACTCGCCTGCCTCTAAAGTTTCAAGCATAGAGTTTTTAAGGATTTCCGAGTTATAAACCCAAGGAAATCCAGCTCGCACTTCATCACTTGCTTTTTTTGAAATATAGATTTCAATCATAAATTTCTAAATTTGCTTTTTTGAAATAATCATTATATTAAGCAAGTTTGAAAATTTAATATATAATTATGTTCAAGAAAATTCTTATTGCGAATCGTGGTGAAATTGCCCGCAGAATTATTAGAACTTGCAGAAAAATGGGCATTAAAACCGTTGCAGTTTATTCTGAAGCTGATGTTAATTCCCTCCATGTTTCTGAGGCTGATGAGGCGGTTTTCATTGGCCCTTCACCATCATCACAAAGCTATTTGAATATTGAAAATATAATTGATGCGGTGCTTCAAACCGGTGCTGATGCGGTTCACCCCGGTTATGGCTTCCTTTCAGAGCGTGCGGAATTTGCAGAAAGGCTTGCGAAAATCAATGTAAAATTCATTGGCCCTTTCCCTAAAGCTATTTCATATATGGGCGATAAGATTGAGGCCAAAAAACACGCTGAAGCAGCTGGCGTAAGCGTTGTTCCGGGCTTTAAGGGTGAAATTAAAGATGAAGTTGCAGCAGCAGAAATTGCTGAGAAAATTGGCTTCCCAGTTATGATGAAAGCCGCAGCTGGTGGTGGCGGAAAAGGTATGCGAATTGTTTATAAGAAGGAAGAAGTTCCGCAAGCCTTCAAATCAACCACTAATGAAGCTCGAAAAAGTTTTGGCGATGAGAGAATTTTCATTGAAAAATTTATTGAAAACCCAAGGCATATTGAAATTCAAATAATTGGCGATGAACACGGAAATGTTGTTTGTTTGGGCGAAAGAGAATGTTCAATTCAAAGGAATAACCAAAAAGTTATTGAGGAAGCACCATCACCAATTATGGACGATAAAACTCGTGCAGAAATGTATAGGCAATCTGTGGCGCTTGCAAAATTGGTAGGTTACGCAAATGCTGGAACGGTTGAATATATTATGGATCAAAACAAAAATTTCTATTTTTTAGAAATTAATACGAGGCTTCAAGTTGAACACCCTGTAACTGAGTTTGTAACTGGGCTTGACTTAGTTGAGCTGATGATAAAAATTGCCTCTGGTGAAAAATTGCCTTTCAAACAAAGTGATATAAAACTCTCTGGCTGGGCGATGGAAAGCCGAATTTATGCCGAAGACCCTTCAAGGGGCTTCCTGCCTTCAACTGGCAGAATCACTGAATATAAAGAGCCTGAAAAATCTGAAAATGTTCGCGTAGATAGCGGAATTTACGCAGGTGGTGAAGTTTCAATGTTCTATGATGCAATGGTTGCAAAACTTATTACTTATGGCAAAACAAGGCTGGAAGCTATAGATAGGCAGCAAACTGCACTATCAGAATATGTTGTTTCAGGAATTTCTAATAACATTGACTTCCTTGAAGCGATAATGGAACACCCAAGATTTAGGGAAGGCAGGCTATCAACTAAGTTCATCGCTGATGAGTATCCGCAAGGATTCTCTGGGGCGGTTCTTAATGAACATAAAACAAAAGTTATGCTTTGTGCAGGGCTTTTTATTTACTTAAAAGATGCTTTTAGAGCCGCAAGAATTTCAGGGCAAGTGCCGGGAAGAAGTCGTAAAATTCCTAATAGATGGGTAGTTGCTGTTGACGATCAAAAATTCAATATTTCTTATGAAAAGAAAGATGAAATTACCTATTTAATTGATTTTGAAAATCAAACTTTTGAAGTTCAAAGTGAGTTTGTTCTTGGTAGCAAACTTTGGCAAGGCGTGATTGATGGAGTTATCGCAAATGTGAGAATTGAACATATTGATGGCGGTTTTATCCTAACTCATATGGGTTCAAAATCTAAAGTTTCAGTTCGCACCCCTAGAATTGCAGAGCTTGAAAAATATCTACCTAAAGAAGATAAATCCTATCTTTCAAAAGATTTAATTGCACCAATTTCAGGTGCGATAGTTGATATTAAAGTGCAGGTTGGACAAGTTGTAAATCGTGGGCAAGATGTCGCAATTCTTGAAGCAATGAAAATGGAAAATATTTTATATGCTGATAGAGATGCAATTGTTGATCAAGTACTTGTAAAGAAAGGCGATAATGTATCTGTAAACCAAGTGCTAATAAAATATAAAGAAAGCGAGAAGAAGGATTAAAAAATGATTTTCACCCCTCACTTGTTGCGGGGTTAAACATGAAACTAGCTCAAAATTTGAACATTAGAAATGCTTTCAACCATTACCCCCGCAATAAATGCGGGGTGATAGTTTGTAGTTAAGCAGCTTAAAACTACCCTTAGTTAGCAATGCGCCATCAAAACACCTACCTAGCTATTAGCCTTGCTCTGTTATCATCGCTATATGCAACATATACTTTTTGCCCAACACCAAAAACTACATCCATACCCTGCACAACTGAGATTAACTTAGTTTTAGTATTTCCAGAATCAATACTATTTTTTACATTATCTGAAATGCCATTTCTACCAAGCCTGATATCATTTCTTCTGCCAGTTGTTGCACCTTCTTCAGAGGTAACTTTAACGATATATTCCATTGCTTTTGTTGTTGAAAGTGCATCTTGAATTAATGCACCAACAGCCGCACCAGCAACCGCACCACCTACACCACCTAGCGTAGAGCCTCTTCCCTTGCCAATTCCGCTACCAGCAACTGCACCGCCTACACCGCCAGCCAAACCACCAAGTGCGTTATCTTGAAGTCTTTCAGTCTCTTTAACTTGGACTTGCCTTGCTGAAACCACCTCACCTTCTACAACAACACCTATTGTATTATTTTGAGTGTAAACATTGCTATCCATATTTCTGTGGCAAGAAACTAGAAGTAAAGAACAAGCAAAAATTGTAAAAAGTTTTTTCATAATAAAAGATTAAGTTATAAGTTTATACATAGCAGAAATTTAAAAAAAATAAATTAAATTATTTTTTATTTATAGTCATTGTTAACTAAGGATAGATTTAAGATCCTTAACCAAAATAAGTAACACAAATACAACTGGAAAAAATTTAATTCCTTAAAAAAACTTAAAAATTATTTTCTTTCTAATTCTTTCTAATTCTTCAAAGTAGTTTGCTATAAACAAAATAAATTTTTTATGGCAGAGCAAATTGGAACCGCGACAATAAAATTTAATTTAACTGGTGAAAACCGCCCAGATGTTGAGCTTCCAGTATATAAAGGCACAACTGGCCCGCATGTGATTGATATTCGCAATCTTCATAAATCTGGTGGGGTTTTTACTCATGATCCGGGGTTTATTTCAACTTCGGCTTGTGAGTCAAAAATCACATATATAGATGGCGATGCGGGCATTTTAATGCATCGTGGATATGATATTAAAGATTTGGTAGAACATTGTGATTATCTAGAAGTTGTTTATCTGCTTTTTTATGGTGAACTGCCAAATGAAAAGCAAAAAGCTGAATTTGTGAACACAATTACACGCCATACGATGGTTCACGAACAGCTTCGCAATTTATATTCTGGCTTTCCAAGAAGGGCTCACCCTATGGCGATTTTAGTTGGTGCGGTTGCTTCACTTTCAGCGTTCTATCACGATTCTCTTGATATTAATGATCCAAAACAGCGTGAAGTTGCATCTATCCGTATGGTTTCTAAAATGCCAACTTTAACTGCAATGGCTTATAAATATTCAGTTGGGCAACCTTTTATGTATCCGCAAAATCACTTGAGTTATGCGGAAAACTTTTTGCATATGATGTTTGCCGTGCCTTGTGAGCAATATAAGGTTTCCTCTGTGTTTGCTAGGGCGATGGATAAATTGCTTATCCTTCACGCGGATCACGAACAAAACGCCTCAACCTCAACCGTTCGTTTGGCAAGTTCCTCACAAGCTAATCCATTTGCTTGCATTGGTGCGGGTATATCTTCACTTTGGGGGCCAGCTCATGGTGGTGCGAATGAAGCCGTTATTGAAATGCTTGATGAGATTGGCTCAGTTGATAAAATCCCTGAATTTATTAAAAAGGTTAAAGATAAAACTTCTGGAGTAAAACTAATGGGTTTTGGTCATAGGGTTTATAAAAATTATGATCCGAGAGCCTTAGTTATCAAAAAATATTGTGATGAAGTTTTGGCAGAAGTTGGGGATAAAAATAACAAGCAGTTACAAATTGCGAAGGAGCTTGAGAGGATTGCTCTGCAAGATGAATATTTTGTGTCTCGTAAATTATTCCCTAATGTGGATTTCTATTCAGGAATAATTTACAAAGCGATGGGAATTCCAACCCAAATATTCACTGGGCTTTTTGCATTAGCAAGAACTGCCGGTTGGGTTACGCAGTGGCAAGAAATGTATTCTGATCCTGATCACAAAATCGGTCGCCCAAGGCAGTTATATACTGGTGAAGTTAATCGCAAAGTTCTGCCGTTAGCAAGTAGGAAATAGCTTGAACTTTAATTTAGTTTTACTCAGATAGTTTTTGTAAATTTTCTTCCACAGCTTGTTCGATTTTTGACTCAAAATCTTGGTCGATTTTGTATGTATCTTTCATCTTTTGGATTATTTCTTCTGGTGGGTTTTCACCAGTGCCAGAGAATATAATTTCTCCAAAATCTTCTAGCTCAACTTGCTTTGTTCCATCAAGTGCAAGATATTCTTTTGCCTTGGAGGGAAACATATGAACATAAGCCCATAATTTTTCACCATTATTTTCACCTTTAACAAGTAAAATTATTTTATAAGCTTCATCACTTACTTGATAAGTGGCTTTTTCAGCTTCTATAATTTGCTCAAAAGTTTTATCATCTAGTTCGTTGGGTTTCTGCATTTGAGTTTGTTTTATATTTATCTTCAATTGCTTTGTAATATCTATTCTTAATGCCTGAATAAAAATCATCTGTCATTTTAGAAAGTTCTAATTTCATTAATACCTCGGAGAAAATTCCAATAGTAGCTCCAATCCCCCTAATGGTTGCAGAGACTAAATCACCCTTGGCATATTCCCAAACAGATTGCCCTAAAGATGGGTATTTAGATTCAATAGAAGTTTGAAAGGCATCCATGCCTGTTGTAACCATTCTTTTTTCTAGATTTTCTAGCTTTTTATTAATTCTTCCTTCTTCATTGCTCAAGCCAATTAGGGTTTTTGCCTTTTCCGTGATAATAGCAAAAGGCTTTCTAACCCAATCGTAATCCCATTTATTAACAAGTTCCTTTGGATTTCTTAGTGGTTCATAAAATTTCCAATATCTTGCGGCTTGCCCTAAAATGCCTCCCCTTAAAATTTTTAGAGGCTCTAGATTTGCTAAGCCAGAACCAACTAGCCCAGCTGACATACCAAGATAAAGAAGTGCCTTTATATCATCTGGAAATTCTTTGAAGTTCATAAGTTTGTGCCAAATTAGTGCATCCCCTTCTAACTCAGAGGCTCTTTTATAAACTTCTCTGCTTTTTGGTGATATTTTTTCAATGGTTTTTTCTAAAGCAAACGCATCTTTGAGGGTTTCTTCTATTGACTCAAAGGCAAGTTTATTTAATTTCGTAAGAAATTCTTCGTTTAATAGAGAGGTTTCATATGAGGCCGATTTTTGAAGTGAAGTAAACTTGTCTTTTGGATAAGAGTTTGCTAAATGATTTATTGCATCATCATCATTAAGTTGTTTTAATTGTTTATGGCTGAAAATATTTTTTATAAAAGAAATGAAGTCAGTATTGTTTTCTGAAAATTTTTCCTCAAATAGAAGAGTTTCATTAAGTAAAATTTCATCATATCTACAATTATACTGCTTATACATTTCTTGTATCTTACCGCTTATAATTAAAGTTCTATTAATTATTTTAAAAGTTTCAGCTATAATTGGATCTTTATTAAAATTTCTTTTATTTTGATTTTCTATCCAATCTTTAACCTCATTTTTTTCAAAGATATATTTTCGTTCTATATAACCATTGAATACAAAAGGAGTAACATCAATACCTCCGTTTTCTAATAAATAATCTTCGCAAAATTTGCGCAGTTTTACATGATATCTTTTTTTAAAGAGATTGAAAGCACATTCCTTTCTAAATTCTTCATCTTGAATAATTTTGAAGCTTAATTTTGCTAATTGTGAACTAGATATAATAGTATCATCTAAAAAGAGATTTTTTACAATGGAGTTGCTTTCGTGGTTTCTATTTTTTCCATTAACTAAATCCTGAACAATTATCAAGCCTGCACCTAATGCTGTTAATGCATCGCCCCAGTCAAAAGCTGCACCATCTGTAAGAGTGGGGATTAAACCTATCGCAGCATAACTGGTTAAAGTAAGAAAATCAGTTGCGTGTGCAACTGTAATTTTATTGGGGATTTTATCAAGATGCTTATTAATTCCGCTAGAAGCCCAGTCTAATGAACTACCAAGCGTATCAGCAAATTTATCTGTTAAGGTTAGGCCTTGAATAGATGTTTCTGTTGGCTTTAATGCATTAGTGTAGCTTATAGTCCTATTTTATAGGATTTTAATAATTTTCTAAAGAAAGTAAAGGTTTTGGGTACTTTATAGGTATAAAAAAGCCCCGCTGGTTTAGGGCGGGGCTGTAAGTTAAAATCTAAAGGTAATTTTATTTCTTACCTAAATAAACGGTTAATAATAAGAACAACAATGTATCAGTAATTGTCAGTTTTGCTGTAAAAACTGCAGGAAGGATAGTTACCAAAAGTGGTGATACTATCATGTGGAATATCGTTACGGTTATTATAGTGAGTAATCCAAGAAGTAGAACATCACCAAAATTTCTTAATGTCCAATCTTTGAAGTTTACCATATAAATTCTCCTATTTTAGTTCACAGGTTTGTTAAATTGCCTGTGTGAGATTATTGTATCATAAAAGAACATTTCCTCAAAGTGCTATGTTGCCATTATAACACTAAAATAGTTTAACATATTGATTTTTATGAATAAAAATTTGTTCAAATTTTAGTGGGTTTATTATTTAATACTGGCTTAAATTATATTCTGTTTTAATAATTGAGGTAAGGCAACACAAATATATTTATATTCTTCCCCTTGCAAAGTGAGGATTTGCTGGGATAGTAATATGTGTCTTACAAAGGGGAGATGGTATTCCTTTGTTTTTATAATTTTTTGGATTATGTATATTTGGAGTTCTAGTATTTACTCCTAAGTGATTATTATCATTGGTATTACTAGAGCCGATTATTTTATTATCTATACTTTTAGTATGTGGAATATGCATTTTATTAATACCTATGCTTTCAGTTAAGAAATCTCTAAATTCTTGGTTGCCTTTGGCGTAGATATAAAGATTACTATTTTCATTGGTTAGGGCTAACGCAATTGCATTAAATCCATTGGGTTGATTTTTTATTGATACTAAGGCTGCTTTTAACTTAAAGGTTGGGTCTTCAAATTTGTTATCCTCATAAATTGGTTTTTTATAAAAAAAATCACCAATTCTCTGAAATGTGTTTTTCTCTTTTATTACTGGGGTAAATATTTCACTATCAACAAATAAATTTCCACTTTTAAGATCTATTTTGAAGTCTGTTTTGCTTAGAAAATTATGCCTTCCTTCTTCCGTAACTTCAATAAATGGGTGCTTATTATAATCTCTAGAAAATTTAGATATTGCACTCTCTCTACTTTGCAAAACTAATTTTGCTTCCTCATGATTAGTTTGAGAGGCTATCAACGAATTGGTGTGTTTTATAAATTCTGCTAATGCCCATTCTTTGAAAAGTGGTCCATTTTTGTTGTTATTTATAAAGGCGGTAAAGTTAACCTCTTTTCCTTCATAGTTAAAAAGATAGCTTCCATTTTTAGAAAATCTTCCAGATTCAATTTGAGTTTTAATATAATCCAAGATGGGCAAGTTTGGTGATTTAACAAAGCCACTTAAATCTATCGGTTTACCATCACTGCCTTTTTCTAAGCCATAATAAGCTCTGGCAAGAATAGAGTTTGGATCTCCTTTTGCTGCTATATCTCCCAAAAGCCTTTTGATTTTAACTAATTCTTTATTGCCAGAATAGTTAGTGAGAGATTTGCTAAATATAGTTAAAAAATTTTCTAGCCTAGGCGTTGTATTGATTGGTTCGCCTCTATAATCATATATATTTCCATTGAAAACTGAAAATTTTAAATGCTGATTAGCTGAAAAAAAACTATTATAAATATGAATATTGTAATTTTGTGATAAAGCTAATGTATCAGTGTTAGAATTTAATCCATCGATTTTAATAGGCCCAGTTGAAATTTGCCTATTTATATCTGCGTAGGCGGTGGTGAAATAGTAAATAGATCCAATAAAAACTACACCTCCACTAACCCATTTAAGAAACTGAGGTATGCTCAATATAAATTTAGGTCCTTCAACAGGCATAAAACATCCGGCAAATTTTGTATTGTGATAATATCGCAACAAAAAGAAATTGCCACAATTATTTATGCAAAAATTGCCGATTTGGGGGTAAAAAATTGGCACGAAAAATGCTTTCTCTAATGTAAGTAAGAAAAATTTGCATTAAAAATTTTATGGAAGCTACAGTAATCGCATATGCAAGACAGAAAACCTTATTCAGCAGAATGGAAGTTCTAGCGAATAATGTCGCAAACTCCGATACATCTGGCTTCAAATCTGATTTAGCTGTTTATCTAAATGATAACAAGGTAATAAATGGTAAAGCTAATCCCGTGCCTAAAATGATTATTCAACCTGATTTATCTGCTGGTTCATTTAAGTCAACTGGTAGGCCGTTAGATGTTGCTATTCAAGGCGATGGATATTTTCAGCTAGAAACACCTGCTGGAACAAGATTCACAAAATCTGGCTCTTTTACAATTAATGATCAAGGACAACTTTCAACTCAACAGGGATACATTTTGCAGGGTGATGCTGGTGCAATAACGCTCGAGCCAGACGATCAAGAAATAAGAATTGATAGAAATGGTGAGGTTACAGTTAAAAATAATGGTCTTTCCGCCATTCGTGGTCAAATTGGCGTGGTAACTTTTCAAAATCCAAGTTCACTTGTTAAAGTTGGAAATAACAATTTTTCATCTTCTGAAGCACCTGAGCAGTTGACAATTGATCAATATGAAATTGCACAGGGTGTAGTTGAGCAATCAAATGTTCAGTCAGTTAAGCAAATTACTGAATTGATTGATGTTTCAAGAGGTGTTCAGCAATTAGCAAAAATAATTGATACACAATATCAGCTAGAAAGAAATGCTGTATCAAGAATTGCTGGTTCTAATTAGGGTTATTATTAAGTAAATTTTTATAAAGTAATTTATGTTTAGAGCAGCACAAATAGCAGCAACGGGAATGTCAGCACAGCAGACAAATGTTGAGGTAATCTCTAACAATGTCGCGAATTTGAATACTACAGGTTATAAGGCAAATATTGCCGATTTTCAGGATTTGCTGTATCAAAATCTAAATCGTGGTGCAGGTGTGCAATCAACCGTGGGAGGAAATATTCCACCATATAACAGCCAAATTGGTTTGGGTGTAAAAACGGTTGGGGTTCTTAGAAACCTAGAGCAAGGGCCACTTCTTCAAACTAGGAATACTTTTGATGTTGCAATTCAGGGCAGGGGGCATTTTCAAGTTACAGATGCAGAGGGAAATATTTTCTTCACTCGTTCGGGCAGGCTTTCAATTAATAACCAAGGTATTTTGGTAAATGCACAAGGCTTTGTTGTTGAGCCTGCAATTACAATTCCAGATAATGCTACAGAAATAACCATCAACCCTCAAGGTGAGGTTTTTGCACTAATACCAGGTAATTTGCAGCCACAAAATTTAGGCAGGCTTGCTTTGGTTTCTTTTATGAATGATGGAGGTTTGAAATCTGTGGGAAATAACTTACTCCAAGAGAGCTTTGCGTCTGGAACACCATTACTTGGAAACCCGGGGTTAAATGGTTTGGGAACTTTAGAGCAGGGCTTTGTAGAAAATTCAAATGTTGATGCCGTGCGAGAAATTACAACTTTAATTCAGGCTCAAAGAGCCTATGAGCTGAACTCAAGAATAATTTCTGCAACTGATGAAATGTTATCTAATATTAATAATATAAGGTAATAAAAATGGTTTTTTCTAAGAATGGATTTTTGAACCTTAATTGCAAATGTCACCCCGTGCTTGTCACGGGGTTAACCATAGAAATTAAATTTAAGACTATGTTTTGTGCGTGTTTTATAATTAACCCCGCAATAAATGCGGGGTGACACTTGATGTTTAAAGAGCTAAACCTTTGGGGGGTTTATGATAAATCATAATAAAATTAAAACAGGGAATTTGAATGAAGAAGCACTTATTAAAATCATTTTTATTTCTAGCGTTAGCCTTTGTAGCTTTTGGCAATATTTTAGCCTCTGATAATATTGAAGTTAAATTGGAGGGTAATTCAGAATATTTTTCAATAAAAGAATTATCCAAAAAAACTTCAGAGATTATCTCAGCTAACCTAGAAAATAAATTATATGGTGTTAAATATGGCTATATTACAAGGGAAGGAACGCCTAGAAATTTTACCTTTGAGGAGGTTGAAAAATCAGGTATTGATGAAAAATTCAAAATTTCTAAGTTTAATATTAATAGAGAATTTAGAGAGTTTGAAATTGTTTTGTCACCTGAATCTGAAAAATATTTCCTCTCTGCAAAAGGTAAATTTACTGAAAGTAAAAAAGTAATAGTTGCTGGTGATTTAATTAAAAAAGGTGAGGCTATTACTCAAGAAAAACTATCTATAAGCTATGTTCCAGAGGAGAAATTTATCTATAAAGCTCTTAATGAATATGATTCTTTAATCGGTAAAATTGCTACAAAAAATATTAATTTAGGAATGCAAATTACTGAAAATGATATTGAAAACCCCATAATTATTAAAAAAGGTAAAGCCGTTTTAGCGATTTTCAAAATTAAAAATATGGAAGTAAAAGTTACCGCAATGGCACTTTCAGATGGTAGGCAAGGGGAAATTATAAGGTTAAAAAATATTGAAAGTGGTAAGGAATTTACCGCGATGGTTGATAAGCCAAATGTTGTTATCGCAAATTTTAACTCTAATTCTCAATCTATTGCTGATAATGGAGTTAGGAAAATGTTAACGAATTAGGTTTTAGAATTTTATAAAAATGAAAAAAAAGAAAATTAACATATTATTGCTTTCGCTATTGTTAAGTTCATGCTCAACCTCTCAGCTTGATAGGCTTGAATGGCTAGGAAAAAAACCACCAATGTCAGAGCAAAAGGTTCAAAACCCTACATTTCAATGGCCGGCTGAATTGCCAAAATATACTAAGCCAGCATCTTCAAATTCATTGTGGGACGGGAACTCAAAAACTTTCTTCAAAGATCAGCGTGCAGGAAAAGTTGGCGACATAGTAACCGTTAGAGTTGCAGTGCAAGATAGAGCCCAAGTTAATAACAGAACAGAGCGTAGAAGAACTGAGAATGATAATGTTAGAGTTCCTGAAGTTTTTGGCTTGCAAGGTAAGCTAGCTGGTTTAACTAAGGTTGTTTCTGGTTCAAAAGGCAATCCAGCTAATTTGTTTGATCAAGAAACCGTTCTGAATAATAGGGGTGAAGGTATTATAAATAGAACGGAGAATATAAACACAGTTATTGCAGCTGTAATTACAAAAGTTTTGCCGAATGGAAATTTTGCAATTTATGGCAGTCAAGAAGTCAGAATTAATTATGAATTAAGGCAACTAACCGTTAAAGGTGTTATTAGGCCTGAAGATATTACACCTAATAATGAAGTTTCTCTACAGCAAATTGCAGAGGCTAGAATTTCATATGGTGGTGCAGGCGTAATTGATGATATCCAACAGCCAAGAATTGGCAACCAAGTTGCAGATATTTTATCACCTTTCTAGGTTTTCTTCTGAGTGTCTCTGTTTCTTTTAACTGATGAAGTATATTCTGAGGTTCTGAGTTGTTGTTCAACTTTTCTAAGGTGCTGAACATCTTTAACTTCTAAATCCATAGTGATTTTGCAGAAATCCCTGCCTTTGCCTTTGATGCGAACATTATAAATATTTGCATCAGCTTTAGCACATAAATTCGCAAGCTCTGCCAAAACCCCAGGTTTATTAAGGCAAGTTACATCTACACGAGAGAGATATTTTCCACTATTTGATTCATCGTCCCATTTCAAATCAATCCATCTGTCAGGTTGATCAACATATTGCTCAAGCTCAGTGCAATCAGCGGCATGGATTGCAATTCCGCCAACTGGTAGCTGAATACCAACAATCTTTTCACCGGGTAATGGGTTACAACAGCTCGCATAAGTAACGGAAACGCCCGAAGTTAAACCCTTAAGCGGTATTTCATTATCAATAGTTTCAAATGCTCCGCTTTCATCTTTTTGACGGCTTGCAAGCTGGTTATTATCAGGGAATAATTCTCTGATAATTTCAATTCTAGCAATCATACCCTCACCGATTGCAGAGTATAATTCTTGCGGAGTTTTTCTTCTAAATTTATCAAGAAGAGGCAGGATTTTTTGCTCATCAAGTTCAGAATTATTCTGCAAGAAAATTTGATTCACTATTGATTTTCCAAGCACAGAATATTCGCCCATTTTTTTATTACGAATGAATTTTCTTATTTCAGATTTGGCCTTTGCGGTTTTTGCAAAGCCCTCCCAAGATTGCTGGATTGCAGTAACTTTTGATTGTAAAATTTCAATCTGATCGCCATTTTTAAGTTTTGTTCTAAGTGGCACAAGCCTTCCATTTACTTTTGCACCAACGCAAGTTCTGCCAACTCCAGAATGCACAGCAAATGCGAAATCTAATGCGGTTGCACCTTTTGGCAGAACGAATAAATCCCCCTTTGGTGTGAAGCAGAAAACATCTTCATTATACATTTCTAGCTTGGTGTTTTCCAAGATTTCATCAGGATCAGAGGCATTTTCAAGAATTTCTAATAATTGCCTAATCCAGCGAAATTGAGTGCCATCAACGCCGTAATTAACATTTTGTTTATAGCTCCAATGTGCAGCAACACCATATTCCGCCACTTGATGCATTTCTTTAGTTCTAATCTGAACTTCAATTCTTTGGTTATCATCACCCATTACAACGGTGTGAATTGATTGATAATTATTTGCTTTTGGAGTAGAAATATAATCATCAAAATAACTAGGCACAACGCGGTAATTTGTGTGAATTATGCCTAGTGCTTTATAGCATTCTTCAACAGAATTGCAGATGATTCTAAAAGCGATAATATCCGTGATATGCTCAAAGCCGAATTTCTTTTTTTGCATTTTTTGCCAGATGGAGTAGGGCATTTTTTCACGCCCTGAAACCTCAGCCTTAATGCCATTTTTTTCTAAATTACCCTTAAGGCTTTCTATTGTGCGGGGGATTATATTTTTATCTTGTGAGCGAAGATATTGCAACCTACTTATTACCGAATTGTATGCATCAAAATTTAGCTCTCTAAAAGATAAATCTTGAAGTTCCATTTTAATTTTATGAACGCCTATTCTTTCAGCAAGTTGGGCGTAAATATCCATCGTTTCTTTAGCAATTCTCAAGCGTTTTTCAGGCTTTGCAATAAAATTTAGCGTTCGCATATTATGCAACCTATCTGCGAGTTTTACTAGCAGAACCCTTATATCTTCTGAGATTGCGATTAATAATTTTCTAAAATTTTCAGCGTTTTTTTCATTTTCAGTTTTGAAATTAATTTTGTCTAGCTTTGTAACGCCATCAACAAGATGTGCAATTTCTGAACCAAATTCTTGTTTTATAATATCTAAAGTGGCATCAGTATCTTCAACAGTATCGTGCAAAAGTGCTGTTACCACTGAGCCAGTATCTAGGTGTAAATCCGCGACGATTTCCGCCACTGCAATCGGGTGATGATAATATGGGTCGCCAGATGCACGAAGTTGAGAGCCGTGATATTCAATCGCAAAATCAATAGCTTTTTTAACAAATTTGCGGTTAAAATCTGGGTTGTAAGATTCAATCTTTTTAAGAAGATTATCGCCAGCGTATGCGGTTTTGCTATGTTCCTGCGGTGTGGTATCCATTCTAAATAATATAATTCTTAATTTTATAAGAATTAATTATATCAAAACGCAAGTGTAAAGTATATTTGAAAAATTATATCTTATGCTTGATTGAATATTTTGCGTTAGTGAAAACATACTGCACAGCAACTTGATTTTGTGTATCAATTATTATCGGGGCTTTTGCGTTGATAAAAACATCATAATTGCCATCAGATTTTTTAGTTGAGCTAGAAATAAACAAAACAGCGGTATTTTCTTCTGATAAATCAAGGGATTTAATGCATTCCTGCATATCTTTTGAATCAATTATGTTGTTTTTTAGTGGGCTAGGAAGAACTGGCAAAGCGAGGTTTGCATCTTCAACGCATTGCAAAACTTTGAAATTTTCAAGCCCTTGCTTGTTGAAATTAACTAAGGCAAAATGTATATCTGGCTTAAAGCCAAGTATGCCACGGGGGAAATAAATAGCTTTAGAGGTATCAATTTGATATTCGCCAAACCTGCCCTGAACTGAGATAATACCTTCCGTTCCTAGTTCATTGTAAGAATTTTGTTTTTCAGTATTTTCCATTAATGACAACATTTTAACCTATATTTTGATTATAAAATTTTAATCTAACAAAAGCAATTAGAGTTTTACCTATAAAAAACTTGATAAATTGAGCTGGCTTATTTTTGAAAAATTCAAATAAGAAGCCTGCAAAGTAGCAGTTAATTGAGAAGTTTTAGTTGTTAGTTCAATTATATCTGGAGAGTTTTTCTCATCAAATTTAATTTCAAAAGTTGCTTTGGCTCTGGTATGAAACTCCTGCATTTGTTCTAAAACCTTAGTGTTATTGCCAATACTTGCCCTTAAAGAGATTAACTCATCTATAGCATTTTCTAACTCAGTTCCAGCTTGGTCATAATTTGCACCTTCACCTGAGGCTTCAGTTGCTTTTGCTCTATTAATAGAAGCGATTAAATTCTTGAAGGCTGGGTTTGAAGCCGTAACGCCATAATCAACTTCTAAAGTTACTGAAGCTGAAACTTTGGAAATAAAATCATCACCATTATAATAATTTGATGTATTTTGTCCGTTTAGAATATTAGTTGAATTCTTTAAGTCATTTACTGGCTCAACATCTGATTTAGCACCCGAGAAAACAAAGGCAGCCCCATCTTTTTCATTAAGCGAACCCCTTATTCTATCCAGTGTAGAGTTTGCTTCTTGCGTTAAATTAAAAACTGATGAGTTAGTTGAAGTTGCTTCTAATCCGAGAGATTTTCTGAAGTTTATAGCAGTGTTCACAATATCATCAACGGCTCTATACATTGTATCAAGCCTTCTTAAAACTTGATCAATACTACTTATAAATCTATCACTTCTTTCAATGGAAGATTTGAAACCCTCAATAACGCTGATATTTGAGCCTAGCTCTTTATATGTTGAAGCAATACTATCTGCACCAATTTTAGCTTGGTTAGAAAATAAATCATTTTGCAATCTTTTAATATCCGAAATTGATTGATTATATAATTGTATGGTACTTGGCATAAATTATAATTTTTAAGTTGTTAACGCACTTTCAAGAGATTGAAATAATTCTCTTATTATTGAAACTACCCTAGCAGATGCACTATAAGCGGTTTGATATCTAATAGTGCTTGCGATTTCTTGGTCTAAATTTACCCCTGATACTGCACCTAATTTTTGTTGAATTGTGCTATCAAGTAATTGTTCTTTTTCAAAATCTGATTCTGCTTTATTTGCTAAAACACCTGCAAAGCTGTATATCTCAGAAGCGTAACTGCCAATTGTAGTTCTTAACCTAGGCAAAGTGCCTGCAGATTCAAAAACTAAGTTTTCATCTTGAATTTTAACTATATCTCTAAGGGCATCGCCATTGCCTGCACCTAATTCATATGTATAAACAGCATTTAAGCCATTTTGAGATGATCTAACGGCTTTTCCTGATGCGATAAGAGATGGGGTTTTGCTAATATCATCTCTAACTTTTATATTGAGTGATGAATTTTCTTGCTTGCCACCAAAAGAGAAAAAATTATTCATTCCAAAAAAGTGCGACATACCATAATTAGTTGCGGTTGAAGCAGGGTCTGCTGCACCGAAAACCCCTCTTTCTTTGCTGTCTAATTGGTCTATGGAAAATCTAATAGTATCATTCGCTGTTTGAAGTCTAAAAAATCCGTCTATATCATTTCTATTAATTTCATCGCCATTTGCATTTACTATAGATGCATTTAAGAAAGGGTTGTTACTTGTTGCATTTATAACTGAGCCATCGCCTGTGCCAGAAACTGAAATTGCAGCAAATCTTTTATTAAGTGTTGAGCCGGTTTCTGGGTCTGGAACTCTAAGTTGGAAAGTAACAACTTCATCATATTCTACGCCATTTCCATCAGTTACTTTTATAGTTGCTGAAATTGTGAATGTTTCATCTTGTTCAAGTCCAAGACCTGTTAAGCTGATGGTAAGGCTATCATCATTAACCCCGTTTCTATCTGTTCTAGTTCTTTCACCTGCCTTTTGAGTAAATTCATTAAATGTTACCGCAGAAGCAGCACCGCCATTTATTGATATTGAAGATACATCAAATTTTATATCTTTGCCGTCAGTTGCCAAATTTGAAAAATCAAAATCAAAAGTGAAATCTCCACTTGCATTAGCACCGCCGGAGAGGTTTGCACCACTTGCTGTTGCACCTGTTGCTGTGCCAGCAGAAATTGTAATACCATTTCCAGTAACCCCAGAAAGTCTTGCTTTAATATTTAGCTGGTTATTAGAGTTAGAGTATTCTCCAGCTTGAATTGATGAGTTTGCAGAGTTTGATAGAAAATCTGTTAAATTATTCATGGTTTCACCAAGATTTGCACCAATTAAAACTTGGTTTCCAGAAGGTGATGAGCTAACAAAGGTTATCGTTACGCCATTTATTAAAATATTTTCTCCATTAAGTGGGTTTGAAGCGAAAGCTATATTGCCAGAAGCTTTAACAGAAGTAATATTTTCAGATACACCAGCGATTTTTATATCTCTTGCAGGGCCTATATTTATGGTTTGGTTAAATTGTGTGCCGTAATAATTATTTATTTCATCGATAATAGATTGAACTGATGCAATGCCTTTTCCATCGCCTGTGCCATTAAATTCATTCATATCAATGGTTAGCGGAATCATTGGGTCGCCGTATCTATTTGTCAAAGGCTCACCATTGACATCAAGAAGGGTAATCCTAAATTTTCCATCAAAATAAAAAGCATCTGATAATTTTACGCTTGATGCACCAGTTAGCGATGCTGGAGGTGGGAAGGAAGTTCCGCTATTATGAGCCTCATTAAACCTTTCAGCAAAAGTGAAAGTAAATTCATCTAATTGAGAGAGGATATTTGGTAAATCATTATCCCTAATTTTTATAAGTGCAGAAATTTTTCCATCTCCAAAATTATTTATTTTTTCATCATCATTAGAGGCTGAAAGCAAAGTTTCTATTTTTGAAGTTCTGTTGCCGTTTTCATCAAGAGCTATAGCTTCAATTCTTTCAAGGGTTGCACCATTAACAAAATCATCAACTGAGCCAGCCCTATTATAAACAATTTCATATCTTTGGTTTAAGCCTAGAATCTCAGTGTTTTTGAAAGATACTAGCACTTGTCCGAATTCGTTAAAATCTAAATTGGCAGCAGAAATTTTTTGAAGTTTAAGTATTTCGCTATCCCTTGCATCAAGTAATGAATTATTACTTCCATCAGCTAATGAATTTTGTCTTAGAGCTTTATTTATATCTGATAAATTCCTTAGGATTAAATTAAGCTCAGTTATGGAATTAGAAATATCTTGATCAGCGTTATATCTCTCCCTCTGAATATTTAAGGAAACCGAAGAAATTGTATTAGTAAAATCTATTCCCGCGGTTGAAACTAAATTTGCTTTTACCGCACTTGATGTTTCATTTGATAAATCTTCAAGCCTGCCAAAAAATGAGCTTAATGTTGAACCAATTGTAAAGCTGGAATTTGGATTGCCAAAAGTAAATTGTTGCAATCTATCTTGAAAAGAATTTAGTGTTTCTGCACCTGATAATTTGGCGGTTTGAAGCCTTGAAGCATTTACAAGAAAGCTATCAACTGCTCTTCTAACTTCTGGTGAGCTTACACCCAAAACTACACCATTTGAAATTTTGGTAACTTGCGTAATTTCTTTTCTGCTATAGCCAATAGTGTTAACGTTTGAAATATTATCAGAAACC
>JANRLM010000069.1 GCA_033762595.1 Rickettsiales bacterium | reverse complement strand
TTCGAAACAAAAACCACCTACCGGTTTTGATTTCGAAAAATCAACCCTTGAAAATACTACTTCCCAAGTGGGGGTTAAATACCAGTTGAAAATAGAATGATTTCGAACTTTTGAAACGCTAGGCGGTCAAAAAAGTTCGATAAAAAAGTTGTGGATTGAGTATTGGATAGAGTTGCCGAAGGGATTTTTTACAAAATTATATAGCTTTAACTTGTTAAAAAATTGCAAAAACTAGAGATGCTTTAGATGTCTGGATACATATCAATCAAGGCTTGGCAAGTTATATCTCCAAATCTCCGCTACCACTTGGCTTTAGTGAACACGGTAAAATCAACGCTTTGCGAGATATTTTTTTATAAAAAGGCTAAGAAAATTTTTATTTTAAAGTTTATGAGCATCAAATTTAACCAACTACCCACTTGGTTAAAATCTCCAACCAAGTGGTATAGAAATTTTAAGAAGCCTTGAGAACACTAGTTTCAAGGGGTGGCAAAAATTGAAAATGGAGAAAGTTAGAGATTTGGAAATTTTGAAATGGCTCCGCTTAGTGTATGTGTTCCGAACTGATAAGAAAGAGGAAGTTATTAATTTTGGATTGTCTCAAGCAAGAAATATAAGACTTAATTAAGCATGCTTTTTGGTTTATCAATGTGAATCCCTGTTTGGGATTCTAATTGATGTGAATTTGTAGGAAATTTAACAGGAGAAGTTGGTTTTAGGCAAGATCAAACTTGATTAAGTGGTGGTTTATAATTCTGATTGCAAAAATTAAGATAATTGCAATCAGATTATTAATTTTAGTAAGCAGGGAAATTTAAACAAAATTCAACGCCTTCACCCTCAACAGATTTGTAAGAAATATCACCGCCAAAACTAAGCATCACTCTTTTACAAAATGGCAATCCTAAGCCAGTTCCACCCTTTTTATTTGAGGTGAAAAAATCATCAAAAATTAATTCTAATTTATCGGCAGGAATGCCAACACCATCATCTTTGAAATATAAGCATTTTTTATCAGCGTCCAGCCAAATATTAATTTTGGCTTTGTAGTAAAGTGAGTTTTTGAGCAGGTTGAATAAAACAAAAATCATCAGCGTTTCATCACCTTTAAAAATAAAATCGCCTTCCAAATCAACATTAACCAAACCTTTCTCTTTTTGGCTTTCAAAAGCAAATTCTCTAATGGCAGATTTAACAATTTTTGCAATTGAAAGATCGGTGAATTTATTTGTATCAATTTTTTCTTCCCTAATGTTGGCTAAAATCATTTCAGAGATCATCAAGCCACGAGTTGAAGAGGTAGAAATTAAATCAAGAAACTCCATTGCTTCATCAAGGCAGTTTTTAATAATATCACAACCTTGCTTAATTGAAGCTAAAGGATTCCTTGTTTCGTGGGCAATTGAGCCAGCAAGGCTTTTTATTCTTTGAATTTGAGCTAAGTTTGGATTGAGATTTTCGTTTGTCATAATAAGTTAAATTTGTATAAATACTGAATTTATTACTAAATAACTGGCTATTTCAGCTTTGTTGTTGATAATAAATTGCGGACAAAAAAGACGGTTTGCCTGTTTTTTTGGCTAAAATAACTAAGTTATAAGAATAATAGAACTATATAAAATATATATTAAGTTATAAATAATAAATATGTCAAGCAAAAAAGAAGAAAAAACCATAACCCCTAAGCAATGCAAATCTGCAAGGGCTTATCTAGGTTGGTCGCAACAAGAATTAGCTGATAAGGTGAGAGTTGTGCAAAAAACTATTACTGATTTTGAAAGAGGTATAACCACCCCACAAAGAAGAATTGCAGAAGATATAAAAACCATTTTTCAAGAGGCTGGTATTAAATTTGAAAATGATGATGAAGGACAAGGAACTAAGCTATTAAAAGAATTTGACGATAACGATAATAAATAAATCACATGAAAGAAATAATAAGTTATTTAAGAAATAGCCCAGTAATTAAAGAGATTGATGTTGATTCAAAAAAAATTGCTTATCAGGGAATTAATCAGAATAGAAAAATAGAAAAATTATCTGGCAAAGAAAATGAAGTAAGCGAAGAGCTTGTAAGGGCTTATTTACTAACAAAATTAGTCAAAGAACTTGGTTATAAACCAGAAAATATTGAGATTGAGAAAGAATATGACATTGGCAGACCAAAAGTTAATAAACCAAGAATTGATGTTGTTGTAAGAGATAAAGAGGGGAAAGCATTTTTATATATTGAACTAAAAAGCCCTCAAGATTATGAAAAAGACAAAGATGAAGTTATTGAAAAACAGCTTTTCAACCTTGCCAGTCAAGAGGTTGGGAGTGGAATCGCTGTAAAATATTTAGTTCTTTATTCAATTGAGCTAGTTGGTGGTGTAATAAAAGATAAGTGCCTACTCATTGACTATGACAAATATTCTTCATTTTCAGATTGGGAAAAGACCAGAGACTTTATTGATCAACTGCCAGCAAGATATGAAAAAGCTGTAAAAGAGCCATATGTTAAGGGCGGTAAGAAAGATTTAGATAAGAATTTTGATCATGCTAAACTAGATAGCAAACGCAAAAATCTGCACAATGTTTTATGGGGCGGTGGTGGCACTGATGATAATGATATTTTTTCGTCTTTGGTGAATATTATTTTAGCTAAAATTCAAGATGAGAGCGAAAAAGAAGATGGTGAGAAATATGATTTTCAAACTTTTGCTTATGCAAAAAAGAGTGATGAAGATTTTGAAACCAACGATGAGCTTTTTACAAGAATAAATAATTTATATAGAAGAGCCTTAAAACAAAGGCTTAACATTCTTGATGAGCAAGAATTGGCGGAAAGTTTTGTAGTCGATAGAAAGAAATTTTCTCTAGCCAAGCTAAAATATGCTGTTTCAGAGCTTGAAAGCCTTTCCTTCGTTGATGGAAAAAACAGCTTATCTGGCAAAGATATTTTAGGTGATTTTTTTGAAGGTATAATAAGAGAAGGTTTTAAACAAACCAAAGGGCAGTTTTTTACCCACATTAATATTGTAAAGTTTTTGTTGTGGGGTTTGCAGCTAGATAAATTAGCGATTGAAAAGATTAATCAAGATAATCAATTGCCATATATGATTGACCCATCGGCTGGTAGTGGCACTTTCTTGATTGAATATATGAAATTCATCACTGAAAACATTAAGCGAAGATTTAGAGGTGAAATAAAAAACACCAGAGACATTAAAGATCGTTTTCATAATTGGTTTGAGCCAGATCACAGAGAAAATAAGTGGGCTGAAACCTTTATTTATGCCATTGAACACAATTTTAACTTAGGCACAGCAACTAAAGTTAATATGATTTTGCACGGCGATGGTTCTTCAAATATCTTCGTTAAAGATGGATTGCTGCCTTTTAACTATTATGATAAAACAACTGCTCCAAATGCCTTAAATCAGTCAAATAATGATGAGTTTTACAAAGGCAAAGAGAGTGAAAAAGAATCAATTAATGTGAGCGTCAATAACCAATTTGATTGCATTCTAACCAACCCACCTTTTAGCGTTGATCTTGACAACGACACTAAAAAACTAACCGCAAAAAGCTTTATTTTTGGTGATAAGAAAAACTCAGAAAATCTTTTTATTGAAAGATATTACCAGCTTTTAAAAGAAGGCGGCAGAATGGGTGTGGTTTTGCCAGAAAGTGTTTTTGATACTACTGAAAATAAATATATCAGGCTTTTCATTTACAAATATTTCAAAGTTAAGGCGGTTGTTTCCTTGCCGCAAATCACTTTTGAGCCATTCACCTCAACTAAAACCAGCTTGCTCTTTGCCCAAAAGAAAACCACAGCAGAAATTGAACAATGGCAAAAATTTTGGTCAAAGTATAGCAATGAGTGGAATTTATTAAAAACTAGATGCGAAAAAGAAATTGAACATTTTATTAAAGAAAAACCATTTAATAAGGCTTGGGCTATTGCTTCGGAAGATGAGAAAAAAAGAAAGGTAAATTTATATCAGCTTTTAAAAGACTATATTGAAAAAGATGACAAAAAACTTTCTTTAAAAGAGTTGGTTGAGAAATACCAAGATGAAATCACCGACCTTTGCAAATATGATAACGACACAACAGACAGCTTTGGCTTTGTTAATGTTTGGTGGGTTTTTGGTGAAGTTGCCAAAGAGTTAAATTATAAAATCTTTATGGCAGAGGTTGAAAATGTTGGTTATAAACGCACCAAGAGAGGTGAAAAACCAATGCCAAACGAACTTTATCGTGCAATTGAAGAAAATGGCAAAGAGAAAATTTTAGTTGATGATGGAGTTTTAGAGACTGCCCTTGATCATTTAAGAAAAATTGATTGGAGCTAGCTATGGAAAATTACTTTTTTGTTGATGAATCAGGTGATCCAACTTTTTTTAATAGAAAAGGTGAGTTAATTGTTGGTAAAGAGAATTGCTCGCCAATTCTTATTCTTGGCTTTATTCAAACCAATAATCCGTCAGAAATTAGAAAGGCAGTTGCCAAACTTCATAAAGAAATCAAAGAAGATGAATATTTAAAATCAATTCCATCAATTAAAAAAACCAACCTACATTTTCACGCTAAAGATGATTGCCCAGAAGTTAGGGAAAAAGTTTTTAAGATGATTAAAACCTTAGATTTTAAAGCTGAATTTATTGTTGCCAGAAAAAGAATTGATGTTTTTACCAAGCGGCACAAGAGAGATGAAAATATTTTTTATAATGAGATTGTTTCAAGATTGTTTGAGAAGAATTTGCATCATAAAAACAACACAATTTATTTTTCTAAAAGAGGCTCAAGAGATAAGCAACACCATTTGCAACAAGCTATTCAAACAGCGGCTTTAAATTTTGAACAGAAAAACGGATCTAAAGTTGAAACTCAGACCAAAATTTATATACAAACCCCGTCAGATGAGGCTTGTTTGCAAATAGTGGATTATATGAATTGGACAATTTATCGCTCTTACACCAAAGGCGAAGCTAGATATTTTGAGTTCTTAAAAGAAAAAGTAAGTTTAGTTTGGGATATTTACGATTTTGCTAAATACCCAACAAATTTGAATTTTTATAATGAGAGGAATGTTTTTGAGGTAGGAAAGATTAGCCCTTTGGGGCTAGAGAGCAATTAAGCTCTGCACGGCATGAAGCCGACTTTCGCACCCAACAGGACTGCAAGAAATATAAATGATTTTATCAATTTGTCAATAGTTGAATTATGGTAATGAAGTGTTTTGAGGTTGATTTTAGTGAGTTGGCAAAGGAGCAATCTTTCAGATTTGATGTTGATTTTATTGCCTTCCAAAGCAATTTCTTAGTTAGTGATTATTACTCTTTTAACACGCTATTTGATTTTTCTGTCAATGATAGTGTTGATATAGAGGCTTTAACTGAAGATTTTTATTATTCTGAAATTGGCAATATATCAAAAGAGGGTTATGTAGAGCCTATCAAATTAAACTTTGATCAAAGAAAAATTGAGGAAGAAAGTTATTATAAAAAAATTGAAGGCAATGACATTATTAGGGTAAATCAAGGTGACATCTTACTTTCAAAAGTAAGACCAAATTTAAAGAAATATGTTCTTATAGATGAGGAAAATAAAAATTATTTTTATACTTCTGCCTTAATTCATCTAGCTCCAAAAATACTTGGGAAAATTTTATATTATTCATTTAGAACAATTTTTTATGAAAATTTAATTGCTATATCAAGGCAGGGCAAAGGCTATCCAACGCTTAAAGAAGATGATCTTTTGTATTTAAAATTTGATAAAAATACCATTGATTTATTTTTAAAAACCCAAGACCAAATCGTTGCCAAAATTGAGCCAATTGAGCAGAAAATTAAAGACCTAAAAAGCCAAATCAAAAAGCAGCAAGAGGTTATTAATAAAGTTTTTGCTAGAGAATTTGGGTTTAATTTAGAAGGCTTTGAAAGATCGCAACTAATCAAGGACTATTTTGTAGATTTAAGCGATTTTGCCAACAACAAAGATATTAGGCAAAGCGTTAAATTTCATAGACCAGT
>JANRLM010000068.1 GCA_033762595.1 Rickettsiales bacterium | reverse complement strand
TTTATTATTTCTTGCCTTTGCCTAGAAAGCTCAGGATATACAAGGCTTTCAAGCAGTTTTTTCTTGTTCGGATTTTTGAAAACAATTTCACCTAATTTTTGGCGATTAATTAAAGGCTCTGATTCATTCCAGCGAAGGCGGGAATCTATTGTTTTTTGTGGATATCCGCTTTCGCGGATATGAAGTGAAGAGTTGGCTATTCCCTCGCCAAAAACCTTAATTAGCTTCTCTGCAAAATTTCTATTCGCATATAAAGAATGCACCATTTCATCGGAAGAAAAAGTTTTTATACCCCTAATTTGAGAAAGTTTTTTTGTGAAATATGACTTACCTGAAGCAATAGAACCAGTAACCGCAATAATTGGAAATTTAGAGATTTTCATTAAGGTAGTTTTTTAGTATTTCAAAAATCTACTAAAAATACCCTCTCCCTGTTTTTCAGGGAGAGGGTAAGGGTGAGGGTAAAAAGATTTATTAAAATTCCAAACCCTCACCCCTGCCCTCTCCCTACAAGTAGGGAGAGGGAGAAGATAGATCAAACAATATCGTAGGCTTGCCTATCAGCAAATAATTTGCGGAGGAGCTGATTATTTAAGCCGTGCCCTGTTTTATAGGCTTTGAAAGCACCAGAAATCCTTTTTCCTGCAAGATAAAAATCGCCAATGCAATCAAGAATTTTATGGCGAACGAACTCATTATTATATCTTAAACCCTCTTTGTTTAAGATTTTATCTTCTTGAATTACAATCGCATTTTCAAGTGAACCACCACGGGCTAGGCCGTTTTTACGCATATACTCAACTTCATGAGCAAAGCCAAAAGTTCTAGCATCAGAAAACTCATCTAAAAAGCCCCTTTCGCCGTTTTCAAAGGTAAATTTTTGATTAGAAATCGCCTTGCTTGCGAAATCAATTTCCAAATCTATTGAGAAATTTTCAGACGGCAAAACCTTAGCGAATTTGTCATTTTCCCTAACTTCAACCTCTTTATTTACCTGCACAATTTTTCGGTCAGATGCTTGCTGATAAATGCCAGTTTCTTGGAATAATTTGACAAATAATTTTGAGCTACCATCTAAAATTGGAATTTCAGGACCAGAAACATCAATGAGAGCATTATCAATGCCACTTCCCCAAAGGGCTGCCATTAGATGTTCAATGGTTGAAATCATCGTGCCATCATCATTGGAAATACAAGTTCCAAGCTGGGTTTTACTAACATTTCTATAATCCGCACGCACGATATTGCTGAAGCCTTTTACATCAGATCTTCTAAAAACAATGCCGTAATCCTCAGGTGCTGGGATAATTTCTAGCTTTACCTTTTCACCGCTGTGAAGCCCTATTCCAGTGAGTTTTGCAGTATCCTTAAGCGTATTTTGTTTAGTTTTAATCATTCTATAAAATTAAAAACCCTATTATATCAATAACTTGAACAAAGTATTAGTTTTTAGATGTTTAATACACCATTTTTCGCATAAAATCACTATAAATATTCAATTTTGTTGTATATTTATTACTTAAAATTCATTCATAATATGGAATATCAAAGCAAAACCAGATATGCAAGGCAGATAATAATGCCGGAAATCTCTGAAAAGGGGCAGATTAAGCTGATGCAATCTAAGGTTCTGGTTATCGGTGCGGGCGGGCTTGGAAGCCCTTGTTTGCTCTATCTTGCCTCGTCTGGTGTGGGTGCGAAAGCCTATAATGGTGAGCTTGGCATTTGCGATTTTGATAATCTTGAGATTTCTAACCTTCAAAGGCAGATAATTCATGAAACTTCTGATTTGAAACGAAATAAAGCCGAAAGTGCTAAAGATGCAATCTTTGATTTGAATCCTGAAATAAATGTTAAAATTCACAAAAATAAGCTAGAAAAACATAATATTTTAGAAATTTTAAGCAATTATGATGTAATTATTGATGGTTCTGACAATTTTGAGACGAGATTTATAGTAAATGATGCTTGTTTAGAGCTA
>JANRLM010000067.1 GCA_033762595.1 Rickettsiales bacterium | reverse complement strand
TCAACAACAACTGGCAGGCTTTCTTCAATAAATCCTAATTTGCAGAATATACCAATTAAAACAGAAGAAGGAAGAAGAATCAGAAAAGCTTTTATTGCAGAAGAAGGCAAGGTTTTAATAGGTGCGGATTATTCTCAAATTGAGTTAATGTTATTAGCAGAAATTGCAAATATTCCAAGTCTTAAAAAAGCTTTTTTAGATGGCAAAGATATTCACCAAGCTACAGCATCGGAGGTTTTTGGGGTTGATATTTCTGCTGTAACGCCAGAATTAAGAAGAAATGCTAAGGCGGTAAATTTTGGAATTATTTATGGTCAAAGTGCATTTGGGCTTGCTAATCAGCTCAAAATTTCAAGGGTTGAAGCTAAAAATATTATAGATAGATATTTTGCTCGTTACCCTGAAATTCGGGTTTATATGGATAAAACTATTGAATTTGCTCGTAAAAATGGCTTTGTGCAAACTATTTTTGGGCGAAGAATTTATCTTCCTAATATTAATGATAAAAACCACTCTATAAGGGCTTTTCAAGAGAGGGCTTCAATAAATGCGCCTTTGCAGGGCAGTTCAGCTGATATAATTAAATTAGCTATGATAAAAATTAACCAGCTAAATTTACAAGCAAAGCCTTTGCTTCAAATTCACGATGAATTAATTTTTGAAACACCTCAAGAATTAGCGGAATCAGAGGCGAAAATAATAAAATCTACTATGCAAGAAGTGGCGAAATTATCAATTCCACTAATTGTAGATGCAAAAATTGGAAACAATTGGGCTGAAATTCATTAATTTATTTAAGCAGCTTTGCGTTCTGCAATCATTTTTTTAATCTCACCGATTGCTTTTGCTGGGTTTAAGCCTTTAGGGCAGGTTTTTGCGCAATTCATAATTGTATGACAACGATATAATTTGAATGGATCTTCAAGGGCATCAAGCCTTTCATCAGTTGCTTCATCGCGAGAGTCGATAATCCAGCGGTAAGCCTGCAATAAAACTGCTGGGCCTAAATATTTATCGCCATTCCACCAATAGCTAGGGCAGGAAGTTGAACAACAAGCACATAAGATACATTCGTAAAGCCCATCAAGCTTTTCTCTATTCTCGACAGATTGCAACCTTTCTGTGCCAGAAGGTGCAGAGGATTTTGTTTTAAGCCATGGTTCAACGGATTCTAACTGAGCATAAAAATTGCTTAAATCCGGCACTAAATCTTTAACAACTGGCATATGAGGCAGGGGGTTGATAACCACTTCATTTCCGCCAAGTTCCTCAGTTGAGCAGGTGCAAGCAAGGGTATTTGAACCTCTATTCATAGTAGCCGATGAGCCAATATTCATAGCGCAAGAACCGCAGATTCCCTCTCTGCAAGAGCGTCTAAAGGTTAGAGAGCTATCAATTTCATTCTTGATTTTAATAAGGGCATCAAGCACCATTGGCCCACAATTATCCATATCAACTTCGTAAGTATCAATTCTTGGATTGCCCTCATTTTCAGGGTCCCAACGATAAATTTTGAATTTTTTAATATTGCTAGAATTGCCTTCGGCCTTGAAATAATTGCCTTCAACAACTTTAGAATTTTTAGGTAAAGAAAACTCAGCCATAATTTTGCGATTAATTTTTCTGTTCTATATACCAATTATAAACCATAATAAAGAGTTTTTGTAATCTTAAGTTTTTGTAATTGCTAAATTTATTTTGTTTAGTTGCTAAAAAAATTAATCCCTCTCCTTGCACTTTCAGGGAGAGGGAAGGGTGAGGGTATATAGTTAGTGTCATCGCGAGCGAAGCGTGGCGATCCAGTTTTTCTGGATTGCTTCGTCGTTACACTCCTCGCAATGACACGCTTACAAATAAACCCTCACCAAGATTTTCTAATTCGCTTATGCTCATAAGAAAATCCAACCTCTGCCTGCTATCACAGGGAGAGGTTTTAGGAAAATTTTTGCTAAATTTTTGCTAAAAAGCCACTAATGGTTTTTTCTAGCATTGGGTTTGGAAGCAGAAAGGAATCATGGCCTTTATCACTTTCAATTTCAACAAAGCTGACATCTGAGGAGGAGGCAACGAGAGCATGAACTATCTGCTTGGCGTTTTCTGTGGTAAATAGCCAATCGCTAGAAAAAGAAATAACGCAAACTGGGCATTTAGTTTTCTCAAATGCTTTCGCGAGGTTGAAGTTAAAATCTGCCTCTAAATCAAAATAATCCATAGCTCTAGTTATGTATAAATAGCTGTTTGGATCAAACCTCTCAACAAAGCTCATTCCTTGATATCTGAGGTAACTTTCAACTTGAAAATCAACATCAAAGCCAAATGAAAGAGCGTTTCTATTTTGCAGTTTTCTGCCGAATTTATTATGTAAGCCTGATTCAGATAGATAAGTAATATGTGCCATCATTCTTGCGATTGAAAGCCCCTTGGAAGGCAAGCATTTGCGGGCAATATAATTGCCTTCGCACCATTCAGGGTCAGCCATAATTGCTTGACGCCCAATTTCATTGAATGCGATATTCTGTGCTGAATGCCTTGCTGATGTTGCAATTAGCATTGCACTTTGGCAATTTTCTGGGAATTTACTAATCCACTCCATCGCTTGCATTCCGCCCATTGAGCCACCTATAACGCAGGCGAGTTTTTTAATGCCGAATTTTTCAATAAGTTTTTTCTGCACTAAAACCATATCAGATATGGTTATCATTGGGAATGAAAGATTAAAAGCTTCGCCAGTTTCAGGGTTTATATCTTTAGGCCCGTAACTTCCCATACAACCGCCCAATACATTGGGGGCAATGATAAAAAATTTATTTGTATCTATTGGTTTTCCTTCGCCGACATAGTTTTCCCACCAGCCATTCTTGCCAGTTACAGGGTGAGTTCCGATAACAAATTGATCACCAGTTAAAGCGTGACAAATTAGGATTGCGTTGGATTTTTCTTCGTTAAGCGTGCCGAAAGTTTTGAATGCAACAGGAAAATTGGAGATTTTAGCGCCGCATTGTAATTCAAGAAAATCATCTTCGCAGAGATTAATAATATCGCCAACTTCAATTTCCTTGAAATCCGTGCCGAATTTGAGTTTTCTCGTATATGTTTTTGGTAAATTTGTCATTTATGAAAAATCAATATCTTAAGGCTTTCCAGCAATTACGGAATTTTTCTCTATGTTCTTTGTTCCAAAAATCAACTGATTCGCATATTTCCTTCATTTCGTTTATATCGCCATTGCAATGAAGAACTATATCACAACCTGCATTCAAGGCTTTATGAGCCCTTGTTGCCATTGAGCCTTCCAAGGCTTTCATAGTTAAATCATCACTCATTATAAGGCCTTTGAAGCCAATTTCATTGCGAATGAGATTTATAACTTTACTTGAATAGGTTGCACAATCTATTGGGTCAATAGCAGTATATTTTATGTGAGCCGTCATCGCAAATGGCATATCAGAAAGAGCTTTGAAGGGAGCAAAATCCATACTTCTAAGGCTTTGCAGACCAACATCAACCACTGGTAATTCAAGGTGGCTATCAGATTTAGCCCTGCCATGCCCCGGTATATGCTTAATCACAGGGAAAACATTGCCCATTAAAAGCCCTCTACAAACTTCTTTTGCGAGTTCCGCAACTTCATAGGGGTCAGAGGAATAGGCTCTATCACCTATTATATCATGAGCACCATCAAAATATAAATCAAGCGTTGGGGCGCAATTAACATTAATACCAAGCTGTTTTAATTCATAAGAACAAAGGCGGAAATGATTATAAACTGAGCGTTTCGCTCGGGCTAGAGTTTCAGGCTCTATCATATCACCGAAATATTTTGCTGGTGGCATTTCATTCCAAAATGGTGGTTTGAGGCGTGCGACTCTGCCCCCTTCTTGATCAATCAAAACCAGAACATCATTTCTAGGGAATATTGTTGCTTTTAGCTGTTGAATAAGGCGTTTTAACTGCTCTGGCTCTTCAATATTTCTGCCAAATATTATAAAGCCAAGTGGATTATGCTGATTAAAAAGCTCAAGCTCATCAGCGGTTGCAACTTTGCCAGAAACGCCAAAAATTATCGGTTTAATTTGTTCTCTTCTATCAAATTTTTTCATTTAATTTACGATAAATTACTTAACTCTTTAGCTCTAATAAATGCTTTATCAATTGTTTCATCAAGAATTTTTTGCAACTGACCATTCATTAACACTGATAATCCTGCTTCGGTTGTGCCTTTTGGGCTTGTTACATCTTCACGAAGCTGTTTTGCAGAATGCCTACTACTCTCCAGTAGTTTTATAGCACCTATGGCAGTTTGCTTGGCGATTTCATTTGCAATATTTTCTTCAAAGCCAAGATTTTTTGCCTTTTCCTGCATCGCTTCAATAAAATAGTAAAAATATGCTGGGCCACTACCAGAGAGAGCGGTTACTTTGTCAATTTCATCTTCAGAATTAACTTGAAAAGTAAGGCCAGTAGGAAAAAATAAATCTTCTATTAAATATCTATCATCTTCAGTAACATTTTTATTAGCAAAATAAGCGTTAACACCTGCACCAACTGAAGCTGGTAAATTCGGCATTACCCTTACAATTTTTCGGTTTGATGTTTCAAACTTCGCAAGGTTACTAATTTTATTTATACTTACACCTGCCGCGATTGAGATTATAAGAGTTTTTTCTACCAGATGATATGTCGGTAAAACTTCCTCAAAACTTTGAGGCTTGATTGCAAATATACAAATATCAAAATCTAGAAAAAAATTGGAGCTTAATAAGCTTTTATTTTTTCTTAATTCTTCAACATTACTAAAAACATTTTCATTAAAATTTTTTGGTAAATATGGATCAATTACATAAATGTTTTTTTGGGAAATGCCATTTTTTACCCAGCCATTAAGCAAAGCAGAGCCCATCTTGCCGCAACCAACTAATAATATTTTTTTATTTTCTAATCTCACTTTTTCTAGTTTACAGATTCTAGTTTTTCAATTCTCGCTTTGAGAATTTCATTTTCCTCACGGGCTTTTTCAGCCATTTTGCGAACAATTTCAAATTCTTCATGGGTTACAACATCAAGCTCAGCAAGAAGATGCTTAAGGGTATCCTTAACTTTTTCATTAATATTTTTACCAGCTTCAAAAGCGACGCCAGCAACATTTCCTGAAAGTTTTGAAATATCTTCAAAAAAACTTTTTACATTTTCTTTCATATGTAGTTAAAGATTGGTTTAGATTTCTAAATTGAACAAAATTGTTTTAATGGCAAGATTATTCTTATTAAATAAAGTTTTTTTAATTGTTTTTTTGGGTTTTGCTTCCCTCTTTTTTTTTGAAGGCTTGAGTTTTGCTCATAGCGATAAAGAAATAGAAAAAAATCGTGAAGAATATAAAAAAAACTTGGAAAATTCTCAGATTTTAGAGGGGTTTCTTGAGGAAATGGAATCATTAGATGTTCCAAAATATAATTTTAGCTATAAAAAGATTGATCCAGTTGCCTTAGATTTAGGGTTTTTTCAAATAAAATGGTATAGCCTAGCCTATCTTTTTGGGGTTTTATTTGGATGGTGGTATGCGAAATATCTCAATCGTAAATTCCTTGAAAATCCTATAAAAACTGAGGTTCTTGATAATTTGCCAATGTGGATAATTCTAAGTATCATTATAGGTGGCAGGGTTGGTTATGTTTTCTTTTACAATTTTGAATATTACATTGAAAACCCATTAGAAGCCTTGCAAATTTGGAATGGCGGAATGAGTTTTCACGGCGGTTTAATCGGTGTAATTATTGGAACATATTTATATGCAAGAAAATATAAATTGCCTTACCTGCAAGTAACAGATTTAGTCGCGTGTGTTGCTCCAATTGGAATTTTCTTAGGGAGAATTGCCAATTATATTAACAATGAATTGCGAGGCAGGTTTATTGAAGATAGCGAATTGTATTGGGGTGTTTATTATAAATCTGAGCCTTTTTTGCGTCATCCAAGCCAGTTCTATGAGGCATTTTCTGAGGGGTTATTAATCCTAATTATTTTATTTTTTGTGGCAAAATTTAAGCCTAAATCTTCACAAAAATATTTATTAAATTTAACTGGTTTATGCTCTGCTTTGTTCTTAATTTTATATTCAATATTCAGGGCAATCTGCGAAAATTATAGAGATCCTGATTTGCAACTCGGCTTTTTATATGGTAATTGGCTAACAATGGGTATGATTCTATGTATTCCAAGTCTTTTGTTGGGTTTATTTATATTTTATAATTCTTTATGGAACAGGAAAAAGAAGTAGTAATACAAAAATTTATTGAGCTATTGCCTTTTGAAAATTGGAATTTTTCCACTTTAGAAAAAGCTTGTGAAAATTGTAGTTTTACAAAAGATTATGCAAAAATACTTTACCCTGCTGGAATTGAAGGTTTTACTTATGAATTTGGACAATCTTGCAATGTTGAGGCATTAAAATCTGCGGAAGAGATAATTATAAAAAATAGCCTTAAAACATCTGAAAAAGCGGAAGAAATTATTTTCCAAAAAATTTTCACCTATCACAAAAAGCTAAAAAATTTAGAATCTTTGAAAAAATTCATTTCAAATTGTGTTATGCCGAACTTGGCTTTGACGGCAGGGAAGGGGGTTTTTGAATTTTCTGATAAGGCTTGGCGTTTGATGGGTGATAATGCAACAGATTTCTCTTTTTATACTAAAAGAGCCAGTTTTAGCGGTATTTATCTAAAATCTATGCTGTATTCAATGAGTGATAATTCAGAAAATCTAATAAAAACAAGAAATTATATCAAAAAGTCTATTGACGGATTAATGAAATTCCATAAATTGAAAGGTAAGATTAAAAATATTTTTGAGGGTTTGCCCTTTAATTTTAAAAGATAATTTTTATGGCCAACACGCTTACACGCTCAAATATTGCAGAGTCAGTGCAAAGAACATTAGGTTTTTCATTTTCTGAATCGGTTGAAATTGTTGATTCGCTTGTTGAAGAAATGTGCAAATCTATTGAGGCTTCTGAGGAGCTTAAAATATCTTCCTTCGGCTCTTTTGTTGTAAATAGCAAACGAGCAAGGGTTGGAAGGAACCCAAAAACTAAGAAAGAAGCAGTTATCGCCCCAAGAAAAGTTGTAAGTTTTTATGCTTCTAATGTTTTGAATGATGAGATTAATAAATAGATTTAATGTTAGCTCACATAAGTTTTTTCTATCCTTCTCCCAAGTTTTGTAAGAATTTCATATCCTATGGTTTGAGCTTTAGAAGCCATCTCGCAAACGCTAATTTTATCGTTTAGTAACACAATTTCGTTATATTTTTGCAAGATATTTTCTGGCACATTTGAAACATCAAAAATTGAAGAATCCATTGAGATTATTCCAATTTGAGGAACTTTATAATCGCCAATCATTCCATAAAAATTATTTGATAAAATTCTTGTGTAACCATCAGCGTAACCAATCGGAATAACTGCTATTTTTGAACCTTTTGAAATTTTATGGGTCGCATTATAGCCAACAAAACTATCTTCTAAAATTTCACGAATTTGTATAATTTTTGCCTTAAGTGTAACTACATTTTTTGAATATAAATTATATCCAGGGCGGGTTATATCAAAGTGAAAATCCTCTCCGTTTATAACTCCGCCAGAATTTGCTAAAGAAAATTTTTGCGTAGGAAAAATTTTTTTAATCTGCAAAAATCTTTCAAGTTGTGTTTGGTTTAGCGAGTGATTTTTATCCGAGGCACAAGCCAAATGACTCATAATAAAATCTATACTCAGAGAAGAAATATAAGAGTTTTTTGAAATAGATTCAGCCTCATAAAAATTAAAACCAAGCCTATTCATTCCAGTATCAAAATGCAGAGCGGCATTTAACTTTTGTAAGGCTTTTTGAGTGTAATTTGCCCAAATTTCTAACTGATAAAAATCATTCAAAATTGGTATTAGATTATGATGGTAAAATTCCTTTTCTTCACCTTCAAAAATTCCATTAAAAACATATATTTTTGCATCTTTTGGTAGGTGATTTCTTGCTTCAATACCCTCATCTAAAGTTGCAACAAAAAAATATTTGCAGCCTATCTCATATAGTTTTTTTGATATTTCTAAAACCCCTAAGCCATAGGCATTCGCTTTGATAACCGCAGCAGTTATAGAATTTTTTGCAATATTTTTTAACTCAAGATAATTATTTTTGAGATTGTTCAAATTGATATTTAATGTTGCATTATTTACCATTTTTTATTTTTTTGAGTTCAGGTGGCATATATTTTTCATCGTGCTTTGTAATTAATTTTTCTGCCTTAAATTTGAATAAAAATTTCTTTTTATCAAATTCTTGCAATTTACCTTCGGCAACAATTCCTTGGCCTTCTCTAAACATAGGGGGCAAAATTCCTTGATAATAAATTTTTATATCATTTTCAAAATCTGTTGCCTTGAAGATAAATTTGCTAGAACCCAATTTCTTTAGAGAGGATTTTTTAATCATTCCACCTACTCTAATTTTGTTTTTTTTGAGTAATTCCTCAAATTTTTTTGGTTCATTCTGAACGGATTTTGCCAAATCTGATGGGGAATAAAAATAGATTAAATTATCTCTAAAATTCTGCACTAGCAAAAATACGCCTAAAGCAACAAGCGTAAATAATATACTGATATTTAATAATCTTTTATGCTTTGGCTTCATTTTTCTTATATGATTTTGATTTTTTGTAAGAAATATAAGTGCTTATAAAAAGCAATCCAAGAATAAAAAAAGCGAAGAAATAAGCGGATATTATATAAATTGAGTTTTCGTCAAATTGCATAGTATAAATTTTTTGTTATTTTATTGCCATTTAGTTAGTTTTTTTGCAAGTGTTATAATTTGGTTGACACTAGAAAATTGTTTAACTATAAGCCCATACGATTTGAATTTGTTATAATGGGTCTGTAGCTCAGTTGGTTAGAGCACCGCTCTGATAAGGCGGGGGTCAGAGGTTCAAGTCCTCTCAGGCCCACCATTTTTGAATATTTATTTCCTTTCTATTTTCCTAAAGAAAAATCTATTTTTTATATAAAAAAAAGCCCCTAAAATCAGGGGCTTTATATTGTTTATAGGTGCTTTTTGCCTTTGAAGTTTATTAAGCTGATTTTTTCTTGCTGTCGTCAACTTCTTCATATTCAGCATCAACAACGCCTTCATTGTTAGCGTTATTGCTTGAGGCATCACCAGCTTCACCGCCTTGTTGAGAATTTGCATACATAGCTTCACCAATTTTAGTTGATGCAGTTTGCAGATTTGCAATTTTCTGTTTGATTTCAGTTGCATCTTCACCCTCAACAGATTTTTTGAGATCCGCCAAAGCTTGCTCTATTGCTTTTTTATCTGCTTCTGAAATTTTATCAGAAAATTCTTTCAAGCTCTTTTCCGTGCTGTAAATTAAGCTATCTGCTTTGTTTTTCTCCTCAATTATTTCTTTGCGTTTTTTATCGGCTTCTGCATTTGCTTCAGCTTCTTTAATCATTTTTTGGATTTCAGCTTCAGTTAAGCCACTTGATGCTTGAATTGTAATTTTCTGCTCTTTATTGGTCGCTTTATCTTTCGCGGAAACATTAACAATTCCGTTTGCATCGATATCAAAAGTAACTTCCACTTGCGGAACGCCACGCGGAGCAGGTGGAATATTTTCAAGGTTGAACTGCCCAAGGAACTTATTTTGTGCGGCAATTTCTCGCTCACCTTGATAAACCCTAATTGTAACAGCAGTTTGGTTATCTTCCGCGGTTGAGAAAATTTGAGATTTGCGAGTTGGTATAGTTGTGTTTCTATCAATCAGCCTTGTGAAAACCCCGCCCATTGTTTCAATTCCAAGAGAAAGTGGGGTTACATCAAGCAGAAGAACATCTTTCACATCGCCTTGTAAAACGCCAGCTTGGATAGCCGCACCTATTGCAACTACTTCATCAGGGTTTACGCCCCTGTGAGGCTCTTTACCAAAGAATTCTTTAACTTTTTGGATAACTTTCGGCATTCTTGTCATACCGCCTACAAGAACAACTTCATCAATATCGCTAACTGAAACACCAGCATCTTTGATAGCATTTTTGCAAGGCTCAATAGTTTTTTCAATTAGGTCATCAACTAATTTTTCAAGTTGAGCTCTTGTCATTTTAACTTTTAAGTGCTTAGGCCCAGTTGCATCAGCTGTGATGTAAGGAAGGTTGATTTCAGTTTCTTGCGAAGAAGAAAGTTCGATTTTCGCTTTTTCAGCAGCTTCTTTAAGCCTTGTGAGGGCTAGAGGATCTTTTCGGAGGTCAATTCCATTATCTTTTTGGAATTCATTAGCTAAAAAATCTTGGATTCTTAAGTCAAAATCTTCACCACCGAGGAAGGTATCGCCATTAGTAGATTTAACCTCAAACACGCCATCGCCAAGTTCTAGAACTGAAATATCAAATGTGCCACCGCCTAAATCATAAACTGCAATAGTTTTTGCTTCTTTTTTATCCAAGCCATAAGCAAGTGCGGCCGCCGTTGGTTCATTGATAATTCTAAGAACTTCAAGCCCTGCAATTCTACCAGCATCTTTAGTTGCTTGTCGTTGAGCGTCATTGAAATAGGCGGGAACGGTGATAACCGCTTTTTCAACTTTTTCACCAAGGAAAGCTTCGGCTGTTTCCTTCATTTTTTGAAGTGTATATGCGGAAATTGCTGATGGAGAATATTTTTTGCCCTTAACTTCAACCCAAGCATCGCCGTTATCAGCCCCAACGATATCATAAGGAACAAGTTTTTTCATATTGTTAGTGGTTGGAGAATCAAACCTTCTGCCAATTAGTCTTTTAACTGCGTAAATTGTGCCTTTGCCATTAGTAACCATTTGGCGTTTAGCTGGCTCGCCAACTAAAATTTCTTCATTATCTGTAAAGCCTACAATTGAAGGGGTGGTTCTTCTACCTTCAGCGTTTTCAAGCACTTTAGGGTCTTTACCATCCATTATGGCAATACAAGAATTTGTTGTTCCAAGGTCTATTCCAATAATTTTACTCATAAAACTCCTTTCTGGTTATGTTTTTATAGATTTTATATAATTGCATATTATTCTATTACAAGATGCTATAATTTATTTTTTTATGATATTCCCACTAACATTATATACTTATATAGTTAGAAATTTTCTGTTTTTCTTTTTTACTATATTGGCGATTTTTAGTGTTCTAATTTTTATGGTTGATGGGGCGGAGTTGCTTAGAAAATCTGCGAATAGAACTATCCCAACTTTTGTTATTTTTCAAATGGTTATTTTGAAAATGCCAAATTTACTTCAAACCGTGATGCCCTTTATTATTCTTATAACTTCCGTTCTTTCATTTAATGCAATGAGTAAAAGAAGCGAGCTTGTAATTATAAGATCCGCAGGGGTTTCGGTTTGGGAGTTTCTAATGCCGGCAGTTCTAACGGCCTTTTTAATGGGTGTTATTGTTTCAACCCTTATAAATCCAGTGTCTTCTTATCTTTATTCCATTCATGAAAAATTAGAAAAAAAATATTTTGAAACTAACTCTGAAAACCCAATGTTATTTTCAGAGTCTGGGCTTTGGATAAAGCAATCATATAAAAGAGGTAGTAAGAAATATGATATTATAATTCATGCTGAAAATGCTAGTAATAGCAATGTTATGAAATTAAATAATGTAAATATTTATGCTTATAATAAAAAGAACAAATATTCTTTTTTTATCAAAGCACCAAATGCTAATTTAGAAAAAGGTAAGTGGAAAATTAATAATGCAATATTTTATGATAAGAAAAATACTTCTTATAATTATCAAGTTTTGGAAATACCAACAAATGTAAATTTTTCTGACATTCAAAAAAGCTTTGATGTTCCTGAGTCAATTTCATTTTGGAAATTGCCAAAATTTATCAAAAAATTATCTGATAGTGGCTTCTTTTATTTTGGACATTTAATGCATTTATATAAATTGCTTTCATCACCAATTTTTTATGCCTCAATGGTTTTGATTGGTGCGATATTCTGCTTAAAAACCGCAAGGCATTCTCAAACGGGTTATTCAATAACGCTTGCTTTGTTAATTGGTTTTGTGATTTATTTTGTAACAAATTTAATTTATTCGCTAGGTTTATCAGGTTCATTACCAGTTTTTGTTGCAGGTTGGTCGCCAATAATTATTACTTTGCTAATTGGCTTGGGGCTAGTGCTTCACTATGAAGATGGTTAGGTGTAGGGCGTTAGGTTATATGTGTTAGGATTTTGCTCTTAAATAACATTCTGCCGGGGGGGAGAGGGGTTTTAACAAAAAAAAATAAATTGAGAAATTATAATAAAAATTTTGCTGTAGTATTTTCATTGGCGATATTATTCGCCTCTACTTCTGTATCGTCTGCTAAACTGGATTATTCTAAATCGCAAGAAAAGCCAAAAACTGAAATCATTAAAAAAGTTAAAAAACCTGAGCCAAAAGCAAGCCTAGAAGCTGGAAATTTATATTATGATGTTAATAGTAAAGTTTTAACGGCAACTGATAAAGTTGATATAAGATATCAAGATAAGCAATTAAAAGCAGAAAAAATTGTCTACGATAGAAAAACTGAAATGATTAGTGCTGAAACTGGAGTAGTTTTCACCAGTGCACAAGGCACTAATTTTAAGGCATCTGAGCTTGTAACCAATGATAAATTTACAAGGGGAGTTCTTAAAGATGTTGAGGGAAAATTGGAAGATGGCTCAATATTAAAATCAAAAAAAGTAAAAATTTTAGGTGAGAAAAAATATCAACTTACTGATTCTTTCTATTCCCCTTGCAAGCCATGTGATGGCAAATATTTATGGCGAGTTCGTTCAAAAAATATTGTTTATGATGAAGATGATGGCAAGGTATATTACAAAGATGCCTATATGGATATATTAAATAGGCCATTTGGATATACGCCATATTTATCTCACCCAACACCTTTTGCAAAAAGTAAAAGTGGATTTTTAACGCCTTCATTTGGTTCATCAGGTATATTTGGAACATTTTTAGAAGTTCCATACTATTATCAGCCAAAGCAAAATATGGATTTTACTTTAAGGCCTAGATATATGACATTTGATGGCCTAATGCTTCAAACGCAAATGAGGCATTTGCTTTATGATGGTTATTATCAACTTGATGTTGGCGGAATATATACTGATGGCCCTGATGATTTATCATCACCAGTTAGAACTCAAGAAAAAGGTTTTAGGGGGCATGTTTTTGGTTTTGGTAATTATCAATTTGAAGATGATTGGGAATTTTTATTTGATGCAAGGCGTTCCACTGATGATACTTACCTCAGAAGATATAATATTGATTTTCAAGATTGGCTAACCAGTGAGGCAAGGCTTGAGAGATTCAAAGATGAAGATAGAAAATATTTTGTTGCAAAAACCCTTTCATTCCAAGGTTTAAGGGTTACTGATGACCCTGATATAACGCCTTTCGTTCTACCAATTATTGAAGCTGGAAAAACTTATAAAATTGATGATGAATATAATCAAAAGCTGAATCTTGATGTAAATTCAATGGTTTTAAGGCGTTCAAGAGGGGCACAAAGCACAAGGATTGTTGGTAAAACCTCTTATAACGCATCTCATACTTTATCAAATGGGCAGTTATTTACATTAGATACAACTGCAAGAGCAGATTATTATAATGTTGATGAAGTTCTGCAGGCAAACAATGTTGAATATCAGGGGGGGATTTATAGAATTGTGCCTGAAACTTCACTTACTTGGGAATATCCTTTTATCAATCAATTTTCAAATTATAATCTAATATTCTCTCCAATAGTGATGGGTATAGTTTCACCAAATGGTATCAATGATAGCAGAATTCCAAATGAAGATAGCCAAGGCGTTGAGCTTCAAGATTATAACTTATTTCAAGAACACCATATTTCTGGCTTAGATATTTTAGAAAGCGGTGCGAGGGTTAATTATGGTTTAAGAAGCGTTATCTCAGGTGAAGACTTTGGTGATGTCTCAGTTTTAGTTGGTCAAAATTATAGGGCAACTACTAATAAAACAACACTCGGTTTGCAATCAGGTTTAGCTGATAATTTTTCTGATTATGTAGGTAGGGTAAGCATTTATAATAATAAACATATTTTTACTAATTACAGGTTTAGATTAGATAAAGATAATTTTAAGTTCAAAAGAAATGAAGCTGGAATTGATATAAACTATCAGCCAGTAATTTTAGGTATAGGTTACACATTCGTTGATAATTCTGTGTTTGATAGAGATAGACAAGAAGTTTATGGCAATGCATCTTATGCGATTGATAATAATTGGTCTATATTAACCAATGCTAGAAGAAATATGGATAATGATACACAGGCAGGCTGGGTAAATATTGGTAGTGGCCTTAGTTATACCCATGATTGTGTAACAACTACACTAAGCGTAAACAGGGATTTAACTAGAGATAGAGATATTGAACCTTCAACTGAAATTTTATTACAATTAAACTTTGCAAATCTTGGAACTTAATTTATTAATTACTTAAAAATATTTAATAAATTTCTATGAGATTACTAACAATTTTATTTTTAACATTTTTAATTCCTAGCCTTGCATTTTCTTTATCTTACAAGGTGATTGCGGTTGTGAATGGTGAATCAATTTCAAATATTCAGCTAAAAGATAGGGTTAATTTAATTATTAATTCCGCCGGAATGCCTAACAATAATGAAGTTCGTGAGAAAGTTACTAAAGAAGCGGTTGAAGTTTTAATTAATGAAACCCTGCAAAACCAAGAGGCTAAATCTAAAGGGATTGAAATTACGCAAGATGAGCTTGATAAAGCAATCTCTGATTTAGAAATGAAAAACGGGATTGAAAAAGGAGGCTTTAAGAAATTTATTACCTCTAAAGGTGTTTCTTATAATTCAACGATTGATCAAATAAAAGCAGGCGTGCAGTGGAAGAAAACCCTATCAAGATTTTTGCGTTCTCAAATTTTAATTACTGATAAAGAAATTGCCGAGAAACAAAAAACTCTGCAAAATATTAAAAAGCAAGTTTTGGTAAATATTTCAGAAATTGTAATTCCTAGAGAATTTGAGGATAATTCTTCTACTTATGAACTTCTTGATAAAATAATTTCAACAGTTAATTCAGGCGAAAGAAATTTTGGAGATTTAGCTCTAAAATATTCTGTTGGCAAAACGGCCTCAAGGGGCGGACAAGTTGGCTGGATTGAAGAAGATAAAATTATGGAGCCTATAAAATCAGAAGTTAAGAAAACTAAAACTGGTAAAATTTCAAACCCAATTTTCGTTGATAATTTATATGTAGTAATCCAAGTAAATGAAAGAAAAATTATTGATCCAGCAAATGATAAAAATTCTATCAGGGATAGGCTTTTTGCTGAAAAAATGGAAGGCCAGTCTAAAAGATACATTAAGGAACTCCGCCAAAAAGCCCTTATTGAAAGGAAGTATAATAATGTTAGTGAGTTACTTAAATAGGCTTTGGTAACTAAGAATAGATTTAAGCTCCTTAACCACTAATTGTCACCCCGCATTTATTGCGGGGTTAATGACTGAAAGTGTTTCTAAACTAGCTTTTGAGAGTTTTTCTTTGTTAACCCCGCAATAAATGCGGGGTGACATTTGAATGGAAAACAGCAAATAATTTACTAAAACTCTTTCACATCTTCATTCAAATTTTTTAGCTCTAGCTTTTTGAAAACAGGGGTTGGGGCTGAGATTATAATTCCAGCTTGTAATTTATTTTCAGAATTTACTGAGAGTTGCTTCAAAATATTCTCGCAAGATGCAGGGCAGAAGGGCTTTAGAGCTATCGCAATAATTCTAATCGCTTCAAGTATTGAATATAAAACTTTTTGCATCTCATCAATTTTGCCTTCTTTTTTCAAACTCCATGGTGCTTGCTTATCAATATATTCATTGGCTTTTGAGCTTGCTTCCATAATGATTGCAAGTGCATTTGAAAACTGAAAATCTTTCATTTCTGCATCAATTTTTTCAAAGAAATTATCTTCAATAATTTTGTCAAATTCTCTAATTTCTGGAATTTTACTCTCGCAATTTTTTACTATTAAAGAGAGCGTTCTTTGGGTAAGATTTCCAATGTTATTGGCTAAATCAGCGTTGCAGGTTTCAACTAATTTTTCTTTTGATAAATCGCCATCATTGCCAAAAGGCATAGCTTTCAGCAAGAAATATCTGGTTTGATCCAAACCATAATTTTCAATTAAATCTCTTGGCGCGATTACATTTCCAAGGGATTTACTCATCTTCTCGCCTTCAATAGTCCACCAGCCATGAGCAATAATTCGCTTTGGAAGAGGCAGATTTGCTGCCATTAAAAAAGCTGGCCAATAAACTGCGTGAAAGCGAAGAATATCTTTGCCAACTATATGAAAAACATCTCCATCAAGCCAATATTGTTTGAATTCAGGTGCAGTTTCATTGGGGTAGCCAAGGGCTGTTAAGTAGTTTGTAAGTGCATCAATCCAAACATACATAATATGTTTTGGGTTGCTTGGCACTGGCACACCCCAAGAGAAATTTGTTCTTGAGATAGATAAATCTTTCAAGCCTGTTTTAACAAAGCTAACAACCTCATTAAATCTTGTTTTTGGATAGATAAAATCAGGGTTTGCTTGATAAAATTCTAATAATTTATCACCAAATTTTGAAAGTGCAAAAAAATAGCTTTCTTCCTCCAACCACTCAACTTCCGCACCAGTAGGGGCTTTGCCGTTGATAAGTTCTGATTCTTGATAATATGCTTCATCTCTAACCGAATACCAGCCAGCATATTTATCAAGATAAATAAACCCGTTTTCTTCGAGCTTTTCCCAGAGTTTTTTGCAGGCGATTTTGTGGCGTTCTTCAGTGGTTCTAATAAAATCATCATTACTAATGTTGAGTAAATTTTCACTCTCAACGCCATCAATTTTAGCTTTAACTAAGGCTTTGAAGCGTTGCGAAACTAAATCGGTAAATTTTTGTGTATCAATATTTGCAAGTTTTGCAGCTTTATCAATCTTCTGGCCGTGTTCATCTGTGCCAGTTAGAAATTTTACATTATGATTTTGCTGACGCAAATATCTTGTCATCACATCGCAGGCAATAGTAGTATATGCATGCCCCAAATGTGGAGAATCATTGACATAATAAATAGGTGTTGTGATGAATTTATTCATGGTTAAATATCTTATTTTTCAGTAAAATAACAAAAAAAAATCATTTGACTAAGGTTTTATTTTGTTAAATTCTAAATTTAGTAAAAAAATATAAAAAATGCTAGAATTGCAAAATAATTTGGTGGTTGATGAGCCTACTTTTTCGGTCTCTGAGGTTTCGGAATTAATCCAAAAAACACTCTCAAAAAATTTCTCTAATATCAGAATTAAGGGGGAGATTTCAGGCTTAAAAAAACATTCTAGTGGACATATTTATTTTGATATAAAAGATGGCTCTGCTGTTCTAAACTGCGTGATGTGGCGGGGTAATGCTTCCAAAATAAAATTCAAACTTGAAGATGGTTTAGAGGTTCTTTTAATCGGCTCAATTTCAACTTATCCGCTTCGTTCAAATTATCAGCTAATCGTTTCAAGTATTGAAGTTGGTGGAGTTGGTGCGTTAATGGCTCTGCTTGAAAAGCGAAAAAATATGCTAATTCAGGAAGGGCTTTTTGACGCAAGCAGAAAAAAGCCTCTACCTTTTATGCCTTCTACTATTGGTGTTATAACTTCCCCAACGGGTGCGGTTATCAAGGATATTCTGCATAGAATTTCAGATAGATTTGGTGTTCATGTAATTTTATATCCAGTTGCGGTGCAAGGGCAAGGGGCTTCTGAGCAGATTACCGAAGCGATAAATTTTTTTAATGATGATTTTGCAAATCAACTAATCAACAAATCAACGAAGCAACAATCAGTAGATTTGTTAATCGTCGCCAGAGGTGGCGGTTCAATTGAAGATTTATGGGCGTTTAATGAGGAAAATGTTGTGCGTGCCGTTGCTAATTCTAAAATTCCAGTGATTTCAGCGGTTGGCCACGAAACTGATACTACTTTAATTGATTATGTTTCTGATAAGAGAGCACCAACCCCTACAGCTTCTGCGGAAATGGCAGTGCCAGTTAAACGAGAAATTTTGGAGCAAATTTACTCTCTTAAAAATAGAAATTTAAGTGCGGTTAATAGGCAGTTTTCTAACTTGGAAAGGCTTCTTAAAGCTAGGGCATCTGCACTTATTCCTCCGAAGCAAAGGCTTCTTAATATGATGCAACGGCTTGATTCAGCCTCTGAAAAATTAAAGGCGAATATCAATTTTATTATTGCGAATAAAAATAACCTGCTGGCTAGAAATATAATAAAACCAAGCTTTTTAGAGGGGTTAGTAAAAATTAAATCACAAAATATTGAAAATTATAAAATGCTTTTGCAAAGCTATAATTATCATAATGTTCTTAAAAGGGGCTTTGCGATAGTTAGAAATTCTGAAGGGAAACTTATTAAATCTCAAACTCAAACTAGTGCAGGGGAAATAGTTTCAGTAACACTAGGAGAGGGGAATTTTGAAGCGGAAATAAAAGGTGATGAAATTAAAGTTAAACCATCAGTCAAAAAAACTAAAAAACTGAAAAACTCAAATCAAGAATCTTTATTTTAGGTTTATTTCCCCCAGCCCTCTCTAACTATAACTCTCTCTTTAGGCTGGTATGGAATTATATTATTAGGGTTGATTTTTTTCTTTTCCTCTAATTCTTGTTTCCCTTTTTCAATTAAATATTTTGCCAATTCTAAATTGGAGTTTTTAATGAAATCAAGCATTTCTCTCCTGCTATCTAAAATTTTTGGATTTTTAGCGGGAACAGATGGTATATCTCCGAAAGTAAAGCTCTCAACCTCATAAATCTCTGGTTTGAAATTATATCTTTTATAGTTTCTGCTTTCTATGCTAAAGTTATTAATTTTATTATGAAGTTCTGATGGCGTAATTTTTACCCAATTTTCTCTAGAATCACTTGGCAATCTTTCGTAAAAATTATAATTTCCATTTGCATCAAGTGAGAACAAAATTCCTTTTTCTAAAGTTGGCAATTTAAAATTTAGTTTTTCTTCAATGCCATTTTCCTCTGAGGTAGCTTCTTCAAGGTTATAAATTGATAAATATCCACCAATAATAATACCTTCTTTGTTTGTAAAAAATTTTACTTCAGATAATTTTTCTGGAAAATTATTTTCATTCATAAATTTAATTTCTTGAAACTATAAATTAATATGTTTAGAAAACTATACTAAAATCAAAAATAAGAATTTATGAAAATTACTAGAAAAATTAAGGAAATACTATCTTTTTATGAGAATGAAAACGCCGGCGTTAAAACCAATATGGCGAGAATCCTAGGGAGTGGCAGAACTGGTGGCACTGGTAAGTTAGTTATTTACCCTGTTGATCAAGGCTTGGAACATGGCCCTGATGCATCATTCGCACCAAATCCAGCGGCTTATGACCCTGAATATCATTATAAATTGGCAATAGATTCTGGTTGTTCAGCTTTTGCTTCAACTTTTGGTTTTTTATCAGCTTGTAGCGAGACTTTTGCTGGGCAAATCCCAACAATTCTAAAAGTAAATAGTGCGAATCTTATTAACAAATCCGTTCCAAATCAAGCGGTTACCGGAAGCGTTAAAGATGCACTTAGGCTTGGCTGTTCAGCAATCGGGTTTACGGTTTATCCTGCATCTTCTGCTTCTTATGAAATGTATGAGGAGATTGCGGAGATGTCGCGTGAGGCTAAATCTCATGGTTTAGCAGTTGTTATCTGGAGTTACCCTCGCGGTGAAGGTCTTTCAAAACAAGGCGAAACCGCCCTTGATATATGTTCTTATGCTGCACATATCGCAGCAAATCTAGGTGCGAATATTATTAAAGTTAAGCCACCAACAGCTCATATCGAGCTTGAAAAAAACCAAAAACTACTTGCCGGAAAAGATTTCTCAAGCCTTTCTAAACGCATTGAACATGTTGTTAAAGCTTGCTTTAACGGCAGAAGGGTTGTTGTGTTTTCTGGCGGTGAAAGTAAAGATACAGCTGGGCTTCTAAATGAAGTTCGCGAGCTTAGAGATGGCGGTGCGAATGGCTCTATCATTGGCAGAAATACCTTCCAACGCCCAAGAGATGAGTCAATAACTCTCTTAAATGATATTATGGATATTTATTTAGGTAAAAAGTAATTTTTATTTTGCCATCAGTGCGAAAAGATTATCAAATATTTTTTGATTACATTAAACCAAATTCTAAAGTTTTAGATATAGGTTGTGGCGATGGTGATTTTTTGCAAAAATTGAAGTTAGAAAAAAATACTAAATCTTACGGAATAGAAATCTCTTCTGAAAAAGTGGCGGAATGCCTTAATAAAGGCTTGAGTGTTATTAATGGTGATGCGGAAGAAGAGCTTAAATTTTACCCATCAACCTTAGATGCACCTGAGCCTTTTGATTATGCCGTTCTTGCAAATACATTGCAAGTGATGAAAAACCCAAAGGTAATTATTGAGCAAGCAAAAAGAATTTCAAAAAATCTTTTAATTTCAATTCCAAATTTTGGATATTTTGAAAACCGCTTATATATTGGCTTAAAAGGCAAAATGCCGATGAGCAAACAGCTTTCATATAAATGGTATGAAACGCCAAATATTCACTTTTCAACTATTTTAGATTTTATTGAACTTTTGAAGGAGTTAAATCTAGAAATAAAAAAATCTTTTTATATTAAAGATTCTGCGGAAGTTAAGCCTTTCAAGCCGTTTTTCCCTTATATTGCCAACCTAACTGGTAAAGAAGCTGTTTTTGTTATTTAGCTTTGGAATATGGTGACCCCGAGAGGATTCGAACCTCTGACCCACAGCTTAGAGTTTTAGCCAGTTTCAGCGTGTGTAAAGTATGAAAATTAATAAGTTTGTGTAGCAAATTGTGTAGCAAAATTTTCAGGTGGTTTCAATTTATTTCTTGAAGTTTATAAAAGATTTTTTCAAATAGCCTTTTATTAAAAAAATACCCCTTAGGGGAGATTTTGAAATTTTGACTAGGCTTTTAGGGGTGATTATACAAGATAAACACTAATATTGTTTTGGTATAATTTGTTAAGGGGGGGTAGCCCCCTTGCAAGTGTGGGGTATAAGTATAGATGGGTAGAGGCGGTTACACACTTTAGAGTTAAGGAATGTTTTTTTATTTTAAGTTTTTAGCAAAAACATATAGTTGTGATATAAACTTATATTAAAATTTTCCAAGAGATTATAATCTTTTAGAAAATTACTTTTGGCTAAAGGCAAAT
>JANRLM010000066.1 GCA_033762595.1 Rickettsiales bacterium | reverse complement strand
TTGGCTGAAACTGCTGAGCTGGCATTGGCGGATTATAAACCGGCATGTTTGGTGCACCATATTGAACAGGTGGCATTTGCTGATTTTGTGAAAAACCACCATTTACGCCCGAGTATCCAAGTTGAGCTAAAGACATATTCTGCCCACCATATTGACCACTAAATTGGCCTTGAGGCATTTGATTAAATTGCTGTGTCGAAGCACCAACTGGCCTTCTTCTATCTGGACTAACAGAATTTTGATTGCCAAATAAATCATCATAAACCATTCCGCCAACTGAACAAGATGACAACAAAACCGAGAGAATGCCTATATTTAGTGTATTTTTCAGCAATTTTTTAATATTTAATTTAATAAATTTCATACTAACAAAAAAAGATATTTAATCCTAATTATTCTTTGTAACCAGCTGATTAACTTAGAAAAAATTCACATCAGGAAACTTATTTACAACATATCCCTTGCATTATAACATATTTATTAAAATTTTACTAAATTTATTTTTAACTAATAAAAAAAGGCGGTCAAAACCGCCTTTTATATTACAAAACAATATCTTCTTAAGCTACTTGTAAAAAAACTATGCAACCTTAAGCTTGCCCTTAAGAAGATCAAACATAGTTTGACCAAGAAGTGAAGGAGAGTCAGAAACGGCAATACCTGCTGATTTCATCGCTTCAATTTTATCTTCTGCACCTCCTTTACCACCAGCAACGATCGCACCAGCGTGACCCATTCTTTTACCCGGAGGAGCTGTTCTGCCAGCAATAAAGCCAACAGTTGGTTTTTTTATTTTTGATTTACGGAGGAAATCTGCTGCTTCTTCTTCCGCAGAACCACCAATTTCGCCAATCATAATAATTGAGTGTGTATCAGGATCATTCAAGAATAAATCTAAGCAATCAATGAAGTTAGTGCCATTTACAGGGTCGCCACCAATACCGATGCAAGTAGATTGACCAAGCCCAAGCTGTGTTGTCTGGAAAACAGCCTCATAAGTTAGCGTTCCAGAGCGAGAAACTATACCAACATTACCTTTTTTGTGAATATGGCCTGGCATAATACCAATTTTACACTCATCAGGCGTAATAACGCCAGGGCAGTTAGGCCCAATAAGACGAGTCTTAGAGCCACTTAAAGCACGCTTAACTTTCACCATATCAAGAACTGGAATACCTTCTGTAATGCAGACTACTAGCTCAATTTGAGCGTCAATAGCTTCCAAGATGGCGTCAGCCGCGAATGGAGGTGGAACATAAATAACTGAAGCATTAGCATCAGTTTTCTTTTTCGCATCGTAAACAGTGTCAAACACAGGCAAATCAAGGTGCTTAGTGCCACCTTTACCTGGTGTAACACCACCAACCATTTTTGTGCCATATTTAATGGCTTGCTCAGAGTGGAATGTTCCCTGAGAGCCAGTAAAACCCTGGCAAATTACTTTTGTGTTTTTATTTACTAGAACGCTCATTTTTTTCTCCGTTTAACTGTATGAATTACTTAACTGCGGCTACAATCTTCTTAGCTGCATCACCCAAATCATCTGCTGGAATAATTGCCAAGCCAGACTTAGCTAGAATATCTTTTCCAAGCTGAACATTTGTTCCTTCCAAGCGAACAACTAGCGGAATTGATAGCTTAACTTCTTTAGCGGCAGCAATAATACCTTCAGCGATAATATCGCATTTCATAATTCCACCGAAAATATTAACTAAAATGCCTTTTACAGATGGATCAGCGAGTATAATCTTGAAAGCTTCAGTAACACGCTCTCTAGTTGCACCACCGCCAACATCAAGGAAGTTAGCTGGCTGTGCACCATTTAATTTGATGATGTCCATAGTTGCCATCGCTAAACCTGCTCCATTAACCATACAGCCGATATTGCCTTCCATTTTTACATAAGAAAGCTCCCACTTTTTAGCACGAAGCTCAAGAGGGTTTTCTTCATCTTCATCACGAAGTTCTTCAATTTCTTTGTGCCTGAAAAGGGCGTTATCATCAAAATTGATTTTCGCATCTAAAGCTCTGATTTCACCATTTGCAATACGTGCAAGAGGGTTGATTTCAATTTGCGAGCAGTCAGTTTCAATAAATGCCTTGTAAAGTGGCACTAAAACCTTTTCAATTTTAGAATAATCTTCTTTAGGTAAGCCCATTCCGAATACAACTTTACGAATATGGAAGCCTTGCAAACCAGCAACTGGATCAACATATGTTGTTACAATTTTTTCAGGAGTATTGTGAGCCACTTCCTCAATATCCATACCACCTTCAGATGATGCAATAATTGCGATACGAGAAGTAGCCCTATCTACAACTAGAGATAGATAATATTCGTTAAGAATATCAGAACCAGCTTCAATATATAAGCGTTTTACAACATTGCCTTCAGGGCCATTTTGGATTGTAACCAAGGTTTTGCCAAGCATTTCTTCAGAGTGCTTTTTAACCTCATCAAGCGTTTTAGCCAAGCGAACACCGCCCTTTGAGCCTTCTGGAAGCTCCTTGAACTTACCTTTACCCCTACCGCCAGCGTGTATTTGAGATTTTACAACATATAATGGGTGATTTAACTCTTTTGCAGCATTAACCGCTTCCTCAACCGAAAAAGCAGCCTTACCTGGAGAAACCGGAACGCCAAACTTTCTTAGGACTTCCTTTGCCTGATATTCGTGAATGTTCATTATTATTACAAATTAAATTAACGATTTTTTATATCACGGAAGTTTTTTCTTGCAAGTGATATAGTTCATTAAATTTAATTAAAATTTTATTTATATTTTAATTGAATTTTTTGAAAAAAAATGTTAAGATATTAACACTTTTTTAATATTTAGGTGATACTATATTATCAAAATTAAACCTCAATAATCACATTTTATGTCTTTAGTTGTTAACAGATCTTGGCTGAAGGGCTTTAATAATACAGCAAATTATATATTTGGTGAAGAGGATAAAGATACATCTAATAATCTTCTATTTAGTCAAAATTATCTCAACTCCGTTCAAGATGTAAGATTGGGTAACTATTATCATGGTGAGGTTTCAGAGATAGGTGTTCTTAATGCCCAATATCCCTTGCTCTCAGGATTAATAAGAGATTCCTTCGTAGTTTTAACTATTGTTGTAACTCTAAAAAATGATGAAACAGGAATATTAGAAACCACAACTTACTCAGTTACAGATTTTGCAATTGCCAAGGGGATTGCGATTGGCGCTAGGAAAGATACTATAAATAGCATACAAGGAAATGATATTCATAAAATATTTATTGCAAAAGCCGACATTGAGAAGTTAAACCAGCTTATTGATTCAGGGGAATCAATAGAAATTATAGCTAAAACTCATTATGGAAATGTAAGTAATAGTGAGATTATTTCTTTAGGCTCGGTTTCATCATCAATAAAAATGAATGGAACGGATTTTAACGGTGAGCCTCCTATTATTCAAGATCCAAACATTACGGAAGTTTTTGATTATAATAATCATAGCTTATTAAATAACAATGTTGCTAATATTTATGTTAATGAAAATGAATTGATTTATTCTACAAGCAGCAATCCAAATCCATTGGGTGGGTTATTTAGATTCAACTATGTTGATAATGATACTAGCACAAATGGAACAACGAGCCTAGATAGAATTTCTAAAATTGAAATTAAAGGAACGGGTTCTTACAGCACAATTATTGCAAACCATAATAATGCTGTTTCTAATGGAAATTTCAAATGGATTCCAGCAGATAAATTTTCAGGTGAATATTATATAGAATACAATGCACAATCACAAAAATTTGAAATGCATTTGACTGAAAAAGGCTATCAAAAATTAAGGGAAATTCAAAATGGTGAACAAGGAGCATTAGAATTTTTAATTACAGTAAAAGATGAAAATGGAAACATTGACCCTACTCCAGCCAAAATATTAGTTAATGTCAATGGGCTATATTCAACTCCTACTATTACTGCTGTTGATCCGTACTTAAATGACTCAGCTCAGCTAACAAATAATAAGATTACTTATGTTGAAAGAGATGATGATATTTCCAATGGAGATACTGGGCTATACCTTCAAACTCCTGGCACTGAAGCCCAAGGTGGAGAAAGAAGGATTATAGCAGAATTCAATGTTGGTAATTTAGCTAATAATGGAAGTGCAGAACCAGAAGCTAAAATAAATTTATATGTATCAAATCAATTAAAACCAGAATTTGAGTTGGATAAACATTACACACTATCAAAAATACAAAACTCTAATGGAACATGGAATATAAAGGTTTTACTAACAAAAGATGGCGAAAAATATTTAAGAAATGATACAACTGGTGTTGGAAGCTCAAGCAAAACATTCAAATTTGAACTTCAAACAAAAGATGCAATTAGCGGTGAAATTGGCGTTGGTTTTGTCAATGTGGAAGTTACCAGCGTTACTAATTCCAATACTGTTTTTGAAGCAATTTCTAGTGCCAATCCATTTATAACATCACTAGCTTCAAATACTCAGGTAGATGAGTTAGAACTTAGTAACAATGGAATTTATATTGGCGGTATTAAAGTTACAGACTTAGATAAAATTGATAAAATTGAAAATATTAAAATTGAGGCAACAGGGACATACGCTAATCAACTATCTTTATCAGAGGGTGGATTATTTGATAATTTAGGGGATTTTGCAATTTTAAGAGGAATTTTTGAAAATTTTGATAAGAACCAGAATATAGGATTTATTCTTAAAAAAAATGGGGTACTAAAAGTTAAAGATTTAATCGGGGATAGCGATAATTTAACATTAAAATTCAGCTTTGATGTAATTGATTACAATGGCAAAAAAAGCACATTTACTCATAATGTCGTTATAGCTGGTGACTCACTTCCTCAAGTTACAATCGATGATGATATAAATGCAAATGCTAATAATATTACAAATACTGTAGAAGTTTTACAACTTAATGAAAATGACGTTAAAATTGCACCAAATAGTGTTTTAGCAAAAGTTAAATTTTTTGATAAGGGTGGCGATGCATCAGAAATGATAGCATCTTTTGAGCAAGGACAAGGGGTAGTCGTTCTAGATGATAATGGTAATTTTGTAAACTTAAACTTAATATTTAATGATGACTTTAAGCTAGAAGCAACAAGTGGTGGCCAAGGTAATGTTACAAAATTATATAATTTAGTTTTAACTCAGAGTGGGTATAATAAATTACTTAATTACTTGCAGTATAATCAAGGTGCAGAAATACAATTTAACATTAGAGCTAGAGAAAATGAAGATCAGTTAGGAAATGTACCTGGTGGGTTTTCAAACACAGCAATTTTAAGGCTTCTTATAAATGATGTGAATTTACCTGTTAAAACTGAAGTTTTTAATTCTACAAACTCTAATAATGACCAAATTGACGCTGGTGATATAGCCCTGAATACAACAACTGGTGTTATTGGAACTATCAAAGAAGATTTAATTGAGAATTTTGCTGCAACAATTAGAATTACTGACCCTGATAATCCTTTACCGGCAAATTTATCAGTTGATTTTATTACAATTAATATTGGTGGTAACAGCCTTGTTATTAATAATGATAATGACGAAATCACTCTAGATAGAATTCTCTCTCAAGACCCTTATAGTGCATTATATTCATTAAATTTTAATGATGGTGTTAGAGATCAAATCAGAGATTTAGTTACTAAAGTAACTGGTGATAAAGAAATTAATTTCAAAGTTACTGTTATTGGAAGTGGCTTCCCTGCTCAAGAGGTTAATTTCAAACTAAATGTTGAAGCTATAAACGAAGCACCGGTTATTATTGAAGATGCTTCAACTAATCAAACTTCAACTTTTGATTATGGAACATTTAACCCAACTAATACAATTCTAGGCAAATGGACATTAACTGATTTAGATGGAAATTTGAATTTATATAAACTGGACTCAGATGGTTTTATAAATTTTAATACAGATATTAATAATAGTGGGTGGTGGCAGTTTGATAGTGCAAAATCAAGATTAGGAATTGAAGTAAAAGTTAGCGGAGTTGTTATTCCATTTAATAAAGTTAAAGAATATTTTGATCTGAAAACTACAAAAATTTCTGGCACAGAAATTAATTCAAATTTATATGATACAATTGACCAATATAGCTTTGAACTTAAATTTAAGGATTTAACCTCATATAATCTTTTTGTTAATGAACAATTAGGTGGAGTAAATTTCTCTGGCAATAAAATTATTGATGTAAAACTTATAACAAGAGATATTGGTAATGGAGGTGGATCTTCACAAGCTAACCTTAAACTATTTAGTAATGAAGTTACTAAAGCTATAACTTTTACTAACTCTGCGCCAATTTTAGAATTACAAACTCCTACTAACAACGGCATTATCGTTATAGATGAGAATGACTTTGATAACCTCTCAAATAGTAATGGTGAGGTTCTATTAGCAAGATTTAGAGCTGATGATGACACTCAGTTAAGTATTGATGCAAATTATGTTAATTCTGGCTCGGGGCAAAATTTTTATACAAGCGTTGGCAATATAAACGCTACTTATGTATTAAGTGGAGTTGGAGCTAATGCTCAAGTAGCAAGTTTAAGTGGCTTTAATTCTAGTCACTATAGAATAGAAATTGTAAATGGAAGCACAGCCAATGAAGCCTTTATGGAGTTTTGGCTTACCGAAGAAGGAAAACAATTTTTAGATAGAGAATTGAATGATTTTGGTAGTGTTGCATATGAAGATATTACTTTTGATGTATCTGTTCAAGTTACCGATCAAAATGGATTAAGCAAAACTTTAACACAAAAAATTAGAATTAATGGTTCTAACGATGCACCAATATTTTTAAGTGGCTCAAACTCTCCAATAGAAATAGACATTGATACAATTACTAGCGGTAATATTACTCAAAATATTTCTGATTACACCTTTGTTGATTATGATTCTAATCTAAATATTGTTACAGTAGATGCAGATGGAATTATAAACCCCTCCCCAAGCACTATTAATATAATTTCATTAAAAATTAATGGGGTTTTAGTTCAGCCAGCTGATATTGATAAATATTTTGGCTTTACAGCTTCGGCAAATGCTGCAACGGACAATAGTGGTGGCTTAAAGCCTGACTCTCAAAAATTAAATGTTAAATTCAAATCTATTTCATTAAAAAATGAATTTGAAAACATATTCATGGTTAATGGTGCTAGTGCTAATGTTGAATTTAATTTTCAGATTAAAGATGCGCTAGGTGCAACTTCAGAATTCACAAGACAGATAAATTTTGTTAAACAATCAAACCCTAACGATACTTTATTTGAATATTATTTAGCTGGTGGCAATAATGGAGCAAATAGCAATACAGGGTTTTTAGATGATGATGCAATCCCAGCAAGCAGAGTTGTTGCGGAAGTTGTTGCCGTAAGTGATCCTCAAGGTATTTCTGCAGTTAGCTTATCACCTAATAGCTTTTCTGCTACTCTAGAATCTTCAGGGGCAAGCTATTCTAACTTCTTTACTACTAGCGTTGTAGGTAATAGCGTAAGAATTCTTGTTAAGGCTGATAAAATTCAGGAATTAAAAGATTTGATAACTCAAGGTGATAGATTAATAATAAACTTTACAATTAGAGCTTTAGACAGCCTAGGAAACTTAACCACTTCACAAATTGTAAATTTAAGAATTACTGAAGATGGAAACTCCTTAGTTGGCGGTGATAACCCGGAAGGATCTGGAGCAATGATGTCAATGTTAAGCACTGGCGTTACATTCATTGACAACACTTCAAATCAGCCAGATTTTGAAGATGATAATTTACAAGTAGGTCAAGTTATTAAGGAAATTGAAATTACTGGTGATATTATAACGGCAGTTATTAAACAAGTTAAGATAAATGGAAATATTTACGCAAACTTCAATGATTTGTTTATATTTGAAGAGCAAAGCCCTGGTAGCCAAATTTTTGAGGTAAAAATTAAAGATGCTAATGCAATTACCTTAATTCAAGATCAAATAACTGGGCAAAATCAAAACATTGAATTTATTTTTGAAGCTACAGAGTTTACTCAAGGCCTTCCAGTTACTCAATCTCAACCAATCTCAGCAACTTTTGATGATGGTAACCCGCCAGCAAACCTTGCACCTGTTTGGGGGGCAGTTACATCTTTCAACACTACAGATTTAGACAATGACAATGCTGATTTTGAGTTTGAATTAAATGAGAGTAATTTTTCTAATTTATCAGCTTTTGAGTTTTTAATTTCTGATGATGTGCCAATAAACTCAAGTATAATAAATAACTTGAATAACTTTTTTAATGGATTTAATATTACTTTTAGCCTTTTTGACTCTAACGGGAACCCTATTTTAGATCTATCTGGAAATCCACTTAAAATATCTTTTGAAAACGATACTTTATTAGAAATTTCTTGGGCTTATTCTGCTCAAATTGATCCAAATTCTTTAAAGCTAAGAATTAATTTTAATAGCCCTACCAAAATTCAGCAAATTAAAGATTTACTTAATGCTTCTGGGCAATATGCAGAGGCTAAATTTACTCTAAAATATCAAGATGCAGGTGGCTTGTTATCAGAAAAAGAATACACAATCAAAATTAATGGAGAAAGCCAGCCAGCAAACCAAGCACCAGAAATTGTATGGACTAATATACAATCTCCAGTAACCGATGACAACTCAGATCCATTTATAATAAGCGTTGATTCCTCTGAGATTCTTTCTCAACCGAACAACTCAGAGTTATTATTTATGCTAAGAATTGAAGATGATACCTCTGTTTCTGTTTTAGGTGTAAATTTACCTAAAATTATCTTCAAGGATATTAATGGTAATGAGCAAGAGTTTTTATCAGGTACACATTTTACATCCAATGTAG
>JANRLM010000065.1 GCA_033762595.1 Rickettsiales bacterium | reverse complement strand
GATAATTTTATTCAAAATTACGGCGGAACGGTTGAATTTTTTAAGGTGGATAATGAATATAGATTTGCAATAAACTCTTATCAAAAAGTTAAAAAATCAATTATCGTAAGCTCTAAACTTATGGAAGCAGCTGATAGGTTGTATTAGAAGCCAAATTGCTCAAATTTACTTTGCTAAAACCATTCTATCTTTCACGTAATTGTCACCCCGCATTTATTGCGGGGTTAAGAATAGCTACACCATTTTTCATTCCCGCGAAAGCGGGAACCTATAATATAAAATAATGGATACCCGCTTCCGCGGGTATGAAGTGAAAGTGTGTATTTATAGGTTGTGAATTCACACCCTCAATAAATGCGTAGTAAAACACATAGAAAAAAATAAGGAATATTTATAAATCTTTACAATTAAAATTAGTGATAAACATAAATAATAAAAATATTCTATATGGCTTGCCGAGTGGCTCTGAGGCGGTTTTGATTGCAAAATTATTGCATAAATATCAAAAACCCATTGTTCATATTTGCAAAAATGATGCCTACCTTGAAAAAACTGAATCTCTCCTAAAATTTTTAATTAAAGATATTGAAATATTTGAGCTTCCAGCTTGGGATACAAACCCTTATGATAAAATTTCTCCAAACTCTGAAATTTCAAGTATTCGCCTTAAAACCCTTGCCACGGTTGCTGAAAAAGGGCTTAAGCCTAAGCAAACTATTCTAACCACCGCTAATGCATTTATACAAAAATTAGTGCCAGCGGAAATCATTAAAAATGCCTGTTTATCTGTTAAAAAAGGCGATGTTATTAAGCGAGATAAACTCACCAAATTTTTAGTTGATAATAGCTATATTAATGTTGCGTCAGCAAGTGATCACGGAGAATTTAGTGTTAGAGGAAGTATTATTGATATTTTCCCACCTTCTTATGAAAACGGCTTCCGCCTTGATTTTTTTGGTGATGAGTTGGAATCAATTAAAAAATATGATCCTCTCACGCAAATTACAATTTCTTCTTGTGATAATTTTGAGTTAATTCCAGCATCGGAAGTTTTGTTACAAGAAAAATTCATCAATAATTTCAAACGCAATTTTATTGATAATTTCAAAATAGAATCCGCTCAAAAAAGCCCATTATTTGAGGCAATCTCAGAGGGTAGAAAATATTCAGGCATGGAAAATTATCTGCCGCTTTTTTATGATAATCTCGCAACTATTTTTGATTATTGCGATGATGCAATCTTCACTTTTGAAAATGATTTTGAAAATGTATTTTTAGATAGAAAATCTCAAATAAAAGATGCGTTTGAAGCTCGCCAAATTTATTCAAAATCTGGCAAATATAGCGATATTGAAACCACCATTTTGCCCCCTGAAAGCCTTTATTTAACAGGTGATATAAGTAATTTACACAAGAATAAAACTACAATTTATTTTTCCTCACTAAACCCAGAAAATGAAGAAAATAATTATAATTTCAAACCAGTAAAAAATTATTTTTCAGAAGCGAAAATCTATAACAAAACCGCCATAAACCTACTACAAGATGAGCTTGCAGAAAATTTTCTAAATAAACAAAATAAGAAAAAAACTATTATTGGTTGCGTTAGCGAAGGCTCTAAAAATCGCCTCAAAGCAATGCTTGAGGAGAATGAAATTCAAAGCATTTCGGTTGAAAATTTTGAGCAAGAGCAAGCCTTAATTACAAAAAATAAAATAGCTTTAGCGATAATAAATATTGATAATGGCTTTGAAACTGATGAAATAAAAATCATATCAGAAGCTGATTTACTGGGTGAAAGAATCTATCGCAAGCCCAGAAATAGAGGCAAAAAAGCTGAGGATTTTATCAAGGAAGCCGCAACCTTAAATTCTGGTGAATTGGTTGTGCATAAAGAACACGGAATCGGCAAATTTATTGGCTTAGAGACTATTTCAGTTAAAAATATTCTGCACGATTTTATCCTGCTTGAATATCGTGATGGTGATAAATTTTATGTTCCCGTTGAAAATGTTGAAATGATAAGCCGTTTTGGCTCAGATGCTGAAAATGTTGAACTTGATAAACTTGGCAGCCTTCAATGGCAAGAAAGAACCGCGAGAGTTAAAAATCGCATCTTAAAAATTGCAACTGATTTACTTGAAATTGCTGCAAAAAGAGAGCTTGAAGAAACAATTTCAGTTGACTGGCAAACCCCACTTTATCAAGAATTTTCCTCAAGGTTTCCCTATACAGAAACTGATGATCAGCTTTCTGCGATTGAAGATGTAATGAATGATATTTCCTCTGGAAAACCAATGGATAGGCTGATTTGCGGTGATGTTGGCTTTGGCAAAACTGAAGTGGCAATTCGTGCAGCATTCGCAATCGCACAGAAGAATTATTTTAATAATCCTGTCATTGCGAACGAGAGCGATTTAGCTCAAGTGAAGCAATCCAGCGAGATTGCTTCGGTTGCTCAAGATAAACTTTCGCTACCTCGCAATGACGATTTTATAAATCAAGTCGCCGTTATTGCACCAACAACTTTGCTTTGCCGTCAGCATTATAATAATTTTGTGGAGAGATTTTCGCATACTGGAATTAGGATTAAACAGCTTTCCAGAATGGTTACAACCTCTGAAGCAAAAAAAATTCGTGAAGCGATAAAAAATGGTGAAGTTGATATTGTAATCGGCACGCACGCACTACTTGCGGAAAAGCTGGAGTTCAAAAATCTAAGCCTGCTAATTATTGATGAGGAGCAAAGATTTGGCGTTTCTCAAAAAGAAAGGCTCAAAAAATTTAGGGGTGATACGCATGTTTTAACGCTTACAGCAACGCCAATTCCTCGCACGCTTCAGCTTTCACTTGCTGGAATTAGGGATTTATCGCTCATCACAACCCCACCAGTTGATAGGCTTGCAGTTAGAACTTTTGTTATGCCTTATGATGAAATAACCATTCGTGAAGCCATTTTGAAGGAGCATTATCGGGCTGGAAAATCTTATTTTGTTGTGCCAAGAATTAAAGATTTGGAAGAATTAGAGCCAAAATTAAAGGCGTTAATTCCAGAGGTAAAAATTGTTTCAGCCCACGGCAGAATGAAGCCAGACGAGCTTGACACCATCATGACTGATTTTTATGATGGCAAATTTGATGTTCTGCTTTCAACCACGATTGTTGAATCAGGGCTTGATGTTCCAACCGCCAACACAATTATAATTTATCGTGCGGATATGTTCGGCCTTGCCCAGCTTTACCAGCTTAGAGGCCGTGTTGGCAGGGGGAAAATTCGTGCTTATGCCTATATGATGTTGCCCACTAGAAAAACCCTCACCAAAAATGCTGAAAAACGCTTAGAAGTTCTACAAAAATTGGATACTCTGGGGGCTGGTTTCACGTTAGCGAGCTATGATATGGATATTCGTGGATTTGGCAATTTGCTTGGTGATGAGCAATCTGGCAATATTAAAGAAGTTGGCGTAGAGTTATATCAAAATATGTTGCAAGAGGCGATTGAAAACCTCAAATCGCAAGCCAAAAATGATAATAAAAATATCATTGCTGAGAATTTTTCAGTGAAGTTAAATCTTGGCGTTTCGGTTCTAATCCCTGAGGATTATGTTAATAATTCTGACCTTAGAATGGGGCTTTATCGCAGGCTAGGAAACCTCTCAAATGATGCAGAAATTGAATCTTTTGGTGCGGAGTTAATTGATAGATTCGGCAGTTTGCCTAGTGAAGTTGAGAATTTACTGGATACACTAAAAATAAAATTAATCTGCAAAACTCTTGGAATTGAAAAAATTGATGTAGGTGAAAAGGGTGCAGTTATCAGCTTTTATAATAATATGTTTGCAAACCCAGATGCTTTGATTTCCTTAATTGCAAAAGATCCAATCAAATATAAAATTAAAGATGGCACAAAATTTGTTATTGCAAATCAAAATTGGATAAATCTAAAAACTAGAATTACTGAACTCAAAAAATCCCTGATTGAAATTGGTGAGAAAACTGGTTTATTTGTTAATTAGAGTAGAAAAAACTTTAGAGTAATTAGCCCTAGTTATAAAGTTTCAATAAATCTATTCATTAGCCCCCACTAGAATATTCACAAAGGTTAAATTTTAGTTAAATTATTGATTGCAAAAAAAAACACATATGCTATTATTTAGAAAAATTAATAATTTTGTATATGCATTTTTTATTTCAAATTAAAAACCAACAACAAATGCAGTATAAAGAATATCTTGATGATGATAATTTAAATAAAGATGATGGTAATTTAAATAAAGATGATGATAATTTAAATAAAAATTTAGATGAAAATATCAAATCACATTTAGAAGATTATATTGGTTGTAAAGAAGAAATTAGAAAATTAGAGAGTAAAAAAAAACCAATGCCAGAAATTCAATTATTAATTACATTAAATAGGGCCGTTCTTGCACTTTGTATTTCGTGCTTAAATACTTTTAGCAATCTTAATGGAGGATCTGAACCCCCCAAGCGATAAAGCTTCCATTTCTTAGGTAATCTAAAATTTCTTTATCTAATTTGTATAAAAATTCTGAATTATCGGGGTGGGTAACTCTGCCACCAGCTGCGACAAGAACGGCCTGCCCTGCACAAGTATCCCATTGCATTGTAGGGCCAAAACGAGGGTAAATATCCGCCCCGCCTTCCGCCACGATGCAAAATTTCAAACTACTTGAAGCGGAAACAACTTGGTTTGGCTGAAATTTATCAATGAAGTTTTTTGTTTCAGGGTCTAAATGGCTTTTGCTCGCAACAATTCTATAAACACTTGGGTTTTTATTGTTTGAAATTTCAATTTTATTTGAAATGGTTATATAATTATTTTCATTTGAAGGTTTAATATTTTTTGTATCCAAAAAAAACGCCCCTTGGCTAACTTCACCGAAATATAATTTATTCTCTGCTGGCTGAAAAACCACCCCCATTACAGCTTTATTTTCAATCACTAAACCAATATTAACCGTAAAATCATTTTCACCACGAATAAAAGCCTTTGTGCCATCAAGCGGGTCAACCAGCCAATATGAATTAGTATCAGGAATTTCAAGCTTCGCCCCCTCTTCAGAAATTATCGGCAGGTTTGAAATTTTTGCCAAACCTTCGCTAATAAGTTTATCAGCTTGCTTATCTGCCTCAGTAACTGGAGATTTATCTTGCTTAATCTCAACGCCAACATCACCAGAGTTGCGTATATTCAAAAGTATCTCACCTGCCAATAAAGAGAGGTTTATAATTGAATTTAGTAAATAAGTATGTTGCATAAGTGTTAACCAAATATTATAAGGGGCGTTAGAAATTTCAATTTATTTACCTCTTTAGACCCTCTCCCCTTTTATAAGGGGAGAGGGAAGGGTGAGGGGATCGGGTTTAGATACAATTAATATTTTCTAATTAAAAATGAAATTAATAATTTCATTTTATTTTAGCCCTCACCCCTACCCCTCTCCCAAAGGGAGAGGGAGTAAGAGTTAAAATTTATAAACTTTTTTAATGGTGCTATATATGACGAAATCTAACCTAGCAGTAAAAGATAACGCAATAACAGATAAATACCTCAATGACAATCTAGAATATATCTCCAAAATTATTGAAGCTGGTAAAAAAAGGCTAGGCAATAAATTTGATGATATATCCGAAAATTTTATCAAAAGATTTTACTGGCGTTGTGATATCAAATATTTCAACTCTAACAACATAGATGAACTTCTTGATGCTGCACTTTGTGCCTTAGATTTTGCCAAAATAAAAAGCGAAGATACTTACAAAAAAATTAGGGTTTTTAACCCTGAGAAATCTACTCACGATTGGAAATCTGATAGAACTATTGTTCAATGCAACCTAAATGATAGCCCGTTTATTTTAGATTCTGTTATAAATTATCTATATAGAGATGATAGAACGCTTCACGAAGTTATCCACCCAATTATAAATGTTGAGAGAGATAAAAAAGGGCAGCTAACCAAAGTTTATCTTGCAGAAGAAGGCCACGATAAAGGCAAAAGTGAATCTTTAATTCATATTGAAATTGGACATATTTCCAACCTTGATGAGCATAAAAAGATTGAAACTGAACTTAATGATGTTCTTGAATGCGTTGAGCTTGCAGTGAAAGACTGGAAAAAGATGAAAGAAAGCACCAAGGAAACTATCAACAGAATAAACTCTTACAGCAAAATTAATATCGCAAATGCGAATGAGGGTGCAGAATTTTTGAGTTGGGCTTTGGAAAATAATTTCATCTTCTTAGGCTATCGTGATTTTGACTTCAAAAAAGATAAAACCGTTTCTTATAATAGCAAAACTCAGCTTGGTATTTTTAATGCAAATATCAATAAAAAATATGATGATAAATTGCAAAATGTTACCTTCAATGATGAGATTTTACTTAAAAATTCTAACCTCATAGAAATCACAAAATCTGGCAGAAAATCTGTGGTGCACAGGCCAGCCCATATGGATTATATCGGCGTTAAAAAATATGATGAAAAGGGAAATATAATTGGTGAAGAAAGGTTTTTAGGTCTATTTACTTCTAAAGTTTATTATCAATCAGCTCACACTATTCCAATTATTAAATCTAAGATTGATAATGTAGTTAAAAAAGCAGGCTTTAGAGGCGATAGCCATAACGGCAAGGCACTTGTTGCTATTCTTGAAAGCCACCCAAGAGACGAATTACTACAATCCACAGAAGAAGAATTATTTGAAATGGGAATGGGCATTGTTTCACTTTCAGAAAAACCCGCCACTAGAATTTTCGTTAGAAGAGATAGGTTTTACAGGTTTTATAGTTGCATAATTTATATTCCAAGAGAATTTTTTACTACTCACCTTAGAAATTCAATCCAAGAAATTTTAGAGGAAGAATTGCAAGGCAAAGTAATGGATTACTACACGCAAGTTACTGATTCTCCGCTTGCGAGGGTTAATGTTCTTGTAAAAACCACCCCTGATGGTGAAGCCTCTGATTACTTAAATGAAAGCAATCTGCAATTCAAAAATCAAAAAGTAGATATTGCAAAAATTGAGCAAAGAATCGTTGAAAAAACTAGCAGTTGGATTGATGGTTTAGCTAATAAACTTACTGAAAAACTTGGTGAAATTGAGGGTGAAACCACATCAAGAAATTATGCAAAAGCATTCCCTGAAGGTTATAAAGATTTATATCACCCCGGCGGTGCAACCGCAGATATTCTTAAGATTGAGCAAGTTTACAAATGCGGTGAGCTGCAACTGGATTTTGATTTCTACAAGTTAGAAAAAGATGATTCTGATTATTTCCAGCTTAAACTTTATAGCCTTGAAAAAAGAATTACCCTCTCAGATATAATGCCTGTTATTGAAAATATGGGCTTTAGTGCAATTGATGAGGTTATTTTCAGCGTTAAGCCAAGGCATCAAGAAAAACCTGTTTGGATTCATCATTTCAAATTAATATTTAACAGAGGCGATTTAGAATCTCAAAGCGAAATAAGCCTTAATATCAACGAGATAAAAAGAATATTTGAAGAAACACTTATACAAATTTGGGCTAAAAAAGTTGAAAATGATAAACTCAATCAATTAGTTGCAAGGGCTGGGCTTAATGCTCGTGAAGTGCAGATTTTAAGAGCTTTTGGTAAATATATTATCCAAATAAATTTCCCTTATTCTTTAGAATTTATTTACAAAACTCTTTGCAAGCACCCTAATATTTCAAAGAAAATTTTAGAATTATTCAAGGCAAAATTTAACCCTGAATTTTCTGAAGCTGAAAGAAAACAAAATTCTGAAAATTTAATCTCTGAGATTAAAAATGCTCTTAATAAAGTTCAAGCAATTGCTGATGATAAAATTCTCACGCAATTTGCTGAAACTATAAAAGCAACGCTCAGAACTAACTATTTTATTAAAGATAAAGATGGTAACCACAAAAAATATTTATCATTCAAATTAAATCCTTCGCTTATTCCAAATATTAATAAGCCAGTTTTATTCGCTGAAATTTTTGTTTATTCCTATGATGTTGAAGGCATTCACTTAAGAGGTGGAAAGGTTGCAAGGGGCGGGCTTCGTTGGTCTGATAGGCATGAAGATTTCAGAACGGAAATTTTAGGGCTTGTGAAAGCTCAAATGGTTAAAAACTCGGTTATCGTTCCAACAGGTTCAAAAGGCGGGTTTGTTGTGAAAAACGCTGGTGGGCTTTCTCGTGATGAATATATGGAGAAAGGCAAAGAGTGCTATCGCACTTTCCTTAGGGGCTTGCTTGACATTACCGATAACATCATTGATGGCAAAACAATCCACCCAACAAATGTTGTAAATTATGATGGGGAAGATCCATATCTAGTTGTAGCCGCAGATAAAGGCACAGCAACATTCTCAGATATAGCAAATGGTATAGCAACTGAATATAATTTCTGGCTTGATGATGCTTTCGCAAGCGGTGGCTCTGTAGGCTATGATCACAAAAAAATGGGCATTACCGCAAGGGGTGGATGGGTTTCAGTGATGAGACATTTTAGAGAAATGGGCATTGATTGCCAAACGCAAGATTTTACCTGCGTTGGAATTGGCGATATGGCTGGCGATGTATTCGGCAATGGAATGCTCCAAAGCAAGCATATTAGGCTTGTTGGTGCATTCAACCATATGCATATATTTATTGATCCAAACCCTGATTCTGCAAAAACTTTCAAAGAGCGTGAAAGGCTTTTCAATCTGCCAAAATCTTCTTGGACGGATTATAACAAAGATTTAATTTCAAAAGGCGGTGGCATTTTTGAGAGAAGCTCAAAATCTATCCCTGTTTCTGCTGAAATGAAAGAACTTTTCAATATTACAGAAGATACAATTTCTCCTGAAAATTTAATTAAAAAACTTCTTACCTCTAAAGTTGACTTACTCTGGAATGGTGGCATTGGCACTTATGTTAAAGCAAGCACTGAAAGCCACGAACAAGTTGGTGATAAAACTAACGATAATCTTCGTGTAAATGGTAATGAACTTCAATGCAAAGTAGTTGGTGAAGGCGGAAATTTAGGCTTCACACAAAGGGCAAGAATAGAATATGCAAGAATTGGCGGCAGAATAAACACTGATGCGATTGATAATTCTGGCGGTGTTGATTGTTCTGATCACGAGGTAAATATCAAAATTGCACTTAGAAATGCTCTTAATAATGGCAAATTAAATTTACAATCAAGAAATAAACTCCTTGGTGAAATGACTGATGAAGTTGCAAAACTTGTTCTTAGGGATAATGAATTGCAAACTCACGCAATCACCTTAATGGAAAATCAAAGAAGCAAAATTATTGAAGATAATATTCAATTAATGGAAAACCTTGAAAGGTCTGGTAAGCTAGATAGAAACCTTGAGTTTTTACCTTCAAATGATGTTCTTCATTCAAGAGCTTTAGCAAAACAAGGGCTAACAAGGCCAGAGCTTGCTGTTTTACTTGCTTACAGCAAAATTTCTGTATTTGAAGAATTAGTAAATTCTCATCTGCCAGATGATAGCTATTTTGCAACTGATTTAGTTCTTTATTTCCCACAAAGAATGAGGCAAGAATATTTGGAAGAAATAAAATGCCATAAACTTCGCAGGGAAATTATCGCAACTTTTGTTGCAAATTCTATCGTGAACAGAACCGGCACAACATTCTTTCATAAAATCAGGGAAGAAACAGGAATGAAAGGCTGCGATGTTGCAAGAGCCTACACAATAGTTAGAGACTCATTCAACCTTAGAGAAATCTGGGACGAAATTGAGAAGCTCGGCACTACAATCACGCTTGAAACCTCAATTAAATTATATAACGAAATTGATAGATTAATTGAAAGGGCAACCACTTGGTTTTTAAGAAATTGCAAGCACCCTCTACAAACAGCAATATTAGTAGATACTTTCCGACCAGCAGTGGCAGAAGTAGCTAAAAACCTTGATAAATTCTTGAACTCAGAGGCTCGTGAATCAAGGGATAAAACTTATAATGAGTTAAAATCTAATAATGTTCCTTCTTCACTTGCTTCAAAATTAGCCGATTTTGATGCTTTGGCTTCCGCATTAGATATAAAACTTGCTTCAGATAATACATCAATTCCAATTAATATGGTTGGGCAGGTTTATTTTGAGCTTGGCAGTCGCTTCCGCTTAAGCTGGCTTAGAATTCAAGCAAGAAAACTCTTTGCTGATAGTTATTGGGATAATTTATCTCTCAAAACTACCATCAACACTTTCTATGATCAGCAAATGAAATTAACGGAAGATGTTCTTAATAAAGGCTGTGATAAAAATTCTTGTGAACTAACAATGGATAAATGGCTAAATGACAAGAAAAAGCAAATTAATCGTTATACCAACTTTATTAAAGAGCTTCAAAACCACGAGAAAGTTACAATGCCAATGCTAACCGTTGCAATGGAAAGGGTTGGGCATATATTTAATTCGTAAGAGTTAAGGAGTTGGGCATTGGGAATTGGGAATTAGTTTTTTATTTGTAATCTACCAAAAACCTAACGCCCAATTCTCATCTCCCAACTCCCCTCTCTCAACCAATCTCAACCGCCTGTGCCGCTGCCGCAATTACAGCACCAATTTTAACCGCTGATTGAACCATCTGCTTTGTAGCACCATGATTTGCAGAAGATTTCGCATGAGAATCCATA
>JANRLM010000064.1 GCA_033762595.1 Rickettsiales bacterium | reverse complement strand
AAAATGCCCTTGTTATAATAAAGCTGAACATTGCAAATGCACTGAATGTTCTTGTGATGCTTGCAAATGTGGTGATTGCTCTAGCAAGAATTGCAAATGTGAAAAATGTAAGTGCGAAAAATGCTCTGATTGTTCGGATTGCAACAAGGCTGAGAACAAAAACAGCTCTGGCTTGATTAAAAAAACTAACAATCAAGATGGCAAAAAATGTAATAAATGCCCATCTGAGAAGTAGGTTTTTTGATAAAGTCTGGTGAGGGCAAGAGGTTAATTTTTTTTAAGCCCTCACCCTCACCCTCTCCCACGGGGAGAGGGAATTAAATTGTAAAATAATTTTCTCAAAAAAATCAACCTCTCTGCATTTTTGCAGATAAGTTGTTATAATTTATTGATGTATAATAATAATTCTGATTTGAAAATATCTGCATTTTTGCAGATGAGATTTTCTTAAATGGCAAAATTTCCTAAAATGAAACATTCTTAACAATTTTTAATGCATCTTCCTACTTAGTAATTTATGTGATAGAATAAAATATCTACTCAAATAACTTAATGGCAAAAGATAATAACAATAATGATGATGATTTTAAGGGTAAGAAAAGCCCAGAGATAGAGGTTGACCCTGTTACTGGCAAAATAACTATCAAGCAAAGCAATAATTCCTCAGATGTTGAAGCGAATGCAGAAATTGGTGATGATAAAAAGTCAAATTCTCAGCAATCACGCAAAAAGATGATTGAACCTCATCATTCGCCAGATGATAAAGCTATTGAAGCACAAAGTGAACTTGATAAAAAGTTGCAATTTCTGCACGCTATGTCGCAAAGGCTTAGCAATGCAAGGCCGAATAATAAAGATGTTTATGTAACTAAAAATATTGGTGATAAACTGCAAAAAATTGGCGTAAAATTTTTAGGGCATATCGCGGCTTCTAGAATGAATAATGTTTCGCCCTCAATTCAAGTTGGTAGCAAGTCAAATGATAAAGATATTGATTTAGAAAGATAATAAAAAATAATGAATCAGCAAAAAGAAAATATAATCCAAGAGTTTTTTGGGAATTTGTTTAAGTCAGTTTCTGAATTTGCGACGAGCATTTTTAATGCAGAAATTAGCGATAAGCTGGTTTTAAGTAGCGACGAAGTGCAAGAAACTCTATTCAAAACTAAGCAAAATATTATCAATATTACTAAGGATAATATTGTAAAATCTAGCACAAAAGCTGATTTTTTAGAGCATACAAAAAAATCTTTTAATGCAATTCAGATAAATATTCCGCAGGCTAATATAGACTTTAATTTACTTGAATCCTGTCTAAAAAATGAAGAGATTTTCAATAAATATCTTATGATTTTTGAAATTCCAGATGCTAATTTCAAAGATGTTAAAGATGCAATAATTTCAGCGGAGCAAGAAAAGCAATTAGCCTCAAAAGCCAAGGAAATCAAACTGGAAACTAAAAAAGAGCCTCTTACTGAAGAAGATGTTAAAAAGCAAAAACGCACTGCAAAAATTATGGAGCGTGTAGAGGCTCTACTCAAAAAATTTGGTGATGCTTTTGCAAAAATTTTCCGCTCGGAAGGCTCAGTTTTAGCAGATTTCGGCGTGCAATATAAAGGCAAAGTTGAAGTTGAAAAATCTGGTTTGCTAACCCCATCTATAGGCATCGCACCTACTAGAAATATTGATAGAGACAAAAATTATCAGTGA
>JANRLM010000063.1 GCA_033762595.1 Rickettsiales bacterium | reverse complement strand
TTTACAAGAAAGCTATCAACTGCTCTTCTAACTTCTGGTGAGCTTACACCCAAAACTACACCATTTGAAATTTTGGTAACTTGCGTAATTTCTTTTCTGCTATAGCCAATAGTGTTAACGTTTGAAATATTATCAGAAACCGCACCGAGGGCTTGCTGATTAACATTCAAGCTATCAACTAATGATCTAAGAGATGTTGTTAAACCTACTTTTGCCGAAACCATATAAATAGTATTTTTAATTGTCACCCCGCACTTGTTGCTGGGTTAACCATAAACCAAGCTCAAAACCTAGATTTGAAAACACTTTCTACCATTAACTCCGCAACAAGTGAGGAGTGACAGCATTGGTAAAAATCTAATTTTAGCCAAATCCTAACCCGAAAAACCTAATTTATGCATTTTCCGAAATTGCAATCGGTGATGATAGAGAATTAACAGCATTTATTGTGCCATTATTTCCGTAACCTCTAACATTTGATTGATATTCCAGAGTTGATTGATAAACACTTTCAAGAACAATTTTGTTCACTTCTCTCGCGATTAAAACCTCATTATAATTAATTTCTGAGGCTTTTTTAAGTGCTGCACTAACATTAATAATTTTTTCTTTTGAATCAGAGGGCAAAGTTTTTAGAAAATTAACGTCAGATAAAATCTCATTTTTTAATTGTTCTAACTCAATTGTATATTTCTCTTTGGTTTCATATAATTCTGCGGCTTTTTCAATTTGATTCGCACGATAAAACTCTGTTTCTTTATCTAAAATTCTCGTCAAAATTTCTGACTTATTAATATATGAATTTAGAATATTTATTTTATCATTTATATCTTTGTTGTTTGTCATAAAAAAGTTTTTTAATAATAATTTTATATTATTCCCTCCCCTGCTTGCGGGGGAGGGCTAGGGTGGGGGCATAAATTTCAATCAAATTATAATTTTTTTAGCCCCCCTCTTTATCTCCCCCCGTAAACAGGGGGAGAAACAAATTTTATTGCATCTGCATCTCAATCAGCTTTTTTTGGATTGAATCAGCGATGCCAACCCCACCAGATTCAGAAATAATTTTTCCATATTCCTCAATCATTAAATCTCTATAAGCGGATTCCCCAAAACCTCCGCCAAATAGAGGGTCAACTTCAATAGTGTTATACATAAAGCCTAACAACTGACCTATGAACATTGATTCAAAATCTTTAGCGGTTTTTTCAATTTCTTTTAGGTTATCTGATTTATTTTCAGTCAAAGATTTAATCTTCAAGCCTTCATTCTGTAAATTTTGAAAGCGAAGATTATCCTTTGAAAAATCAATTATAGAATTTATGTAATCTGAATTTATCATATTTTATCTAGTTTCAATTTCTGCCTGCAAAGCCCCTGATTGCTTGATTGTTTGCAAGATTGTTATTAAATCTCTAGTGCCAACGCCAAGCGTATTTAGTGCCGTTACTAAATCGTCAAGATTTGCATTAGCATTAATTTTTGCGATATTTCCTTTGATTTCCTCAACATTTATTGATTCCCCTTGTGTTGCGATAGTTTGTGCTGAGGCTGGTGCTAATGTGCCAGGTTGAGAAATTAAAGGCGTTTTAAGAATTGTAACAACTAGGCTGCCTTGTGCCACTGCAACTGGGTCAATCTTAACATTATTATTCATTACAACCGTTCCAGTTTTTTCATCAATAATAATTTTTGCGATATTATCAGTGGTTACTGAGAGTTGCTCAATTTGTGCTAAGAGAGATGCAACTGAAGTTGTATATTCAAGTGGAATCATCAGAGAAACCGTTCCGGGATCAGTTGCGATTGCATAATTATCGCCAAGTTTTTTATTGATTTCCGCCTCTATTTCTTTTGCAGTGGTTAAATCAGGATTTTTAAGAGCTAGATTGATTTTACTCATATTATTGAGAACAAAGCTAACTTCACGCTCAACAATTGCACCATTAGAAATTACGCCAGTTGTTGGAATATTTTTAGTTACATTTGCACTTTCAGTGCCTGCTGAAAATCCACCGATGGAAACAGGCCCTTGTGCAACCGCATACATTTCACCATCTGCACCCATAAGCGGGGTTGCAACTAATGTTCCGCCTTCTAAACTCTTAGAATCCCCAAGGGTGCTAACCGTTACATCTATTTTACTTCCAGCTCTTGCAAATGGTGGAAGTTTAGCAGTAACCGTTACAGCCGCAACATTTTTAACTTGAAGCTTTTCATTCATTGTTCCAACGCCGAGCCTACTTAAGAATGCTTGCAAACTTTTTTCAGTAAAAACTGAGTTATTTAATTTATCACCAGTGCCGTTTAAGCCAACAACTAAGCCATAGCCAACCAGCATATTTTCTCTAACGCCTTCAAAATTTATGATATCTTTTAGGCGTGCATTGCTTGCGTGAGCTTGTGAAGTTGAAAATAAAATTATAATTAAAACCAAAATTAAAGTAGTTGAGATACCTGCGAAAATTGAAAGCAAAGTTTCTAAAAATTTGAACTTAAAACTTGATAAAAAATTATTTTTATAATCTTCTTTAGATAGCAATTTTACTTTGCAGGTTTTTGAATATATTTCCTTCCATAAATTATTATCTTCTTCAAGATATTCATCTTCAACCCTGAAGTTATAACCTTTTGAATCTATGTAATAACAATTTGAAATTATATTTTTTTCTGAAATGGCCTGCATAACATTTTTATTGTTTACCCCTTACAAGTAAGCAACCGGCGTGCCAAAAATATTTGCAATGGAATAAAATTGAAAATCTTAGTAAAATCAGATGGATAAAATAAATAGAATTTAATTAAAAATGTAAATTTTACCTTTTTTTTGAGTGGTAAATTTACCCAGTGCAGATTTTTCATATAAAATTTCTGCCTAAAAATTACTTTTAATTTTTAACCCTAGATAGAAAAAAACAACCAATTTGTTGCTTTTTTGCAATTTTTGGTGTAAAAATGAATTTCCTAAGATTTTATTTTAATTTTCGGCGATTTTTATTAACTTCATTTTTTAGCCTATGACTTATAGAATAAATAATGAGATTGAAACTGAGTTGCCTAATCTCAAAACAAAATTTTTAGTTCTAAAATATCTCAATAAAGAAATTCATAAATTATCTAATAATTATGATTTTATCGCAAAAGAGATTGATGAAATTGAAGAATATGTTGCAAATAGTATTTACGCAAGAAAACTAAAAAAATCCCTCAAAAAAATCAAAAAAGAAATAATCAAAAAACTAAAATCAGTTAAGTAGAAATTAAATTGTTCCAAGCCATTTGTTGAGTTTTTCTTCTACTTCCTCAATTTTAACTGGTTTGGAGAGGTAATCATCCATACCAGCGGCAATGCATTTTTCAGAATCGCCCTTAACTGCATTAGCAGTAAGTGCCACAATTGGCGTATGCTCTTGGCGATTGGCTTTCTCTACTTCACGAATTACTTTGGTTGCCTCATAACCATCCATATTCGGCATTTGGCAATCCATAAATATTAAGTCAAATTTCTTTCTTTTCGCAATTCCAACTGCCTCACCGCCATCATTAACGCAAGTTATATGAACTGCAAATTTCTCAAGCATTTTAGAAATTACCAGCCTATTAACTGGGTTATCCTCTACCACTAAAATATCTTTGCCAGTGAGTTTTGATAAATCAACTGCGGCAATGGATTTCAAATTATTATTATTTTCAATAACAGAGCTATAATTTAGCTTATTTATGAATGGGATTTTTTGATTTTCCTTCTTATGATTAATAATAAAAGTAAGAATTTTTTTGAATTGATCAAAAAATATTGGCTTGTTGAAATAAGATATATAACCACTTTTTTCTGATTTTTCTAAATCATCTTTATTAAAAGACGAAGAATAATAGATAAGGCTTGTATTTGGGCTAATTTTTCTTATCTCGTCTGGAAATTCAAAAATTTTATGCTCAATATTATTAAGGGAAACGATTATAATATCAAAAATTATTCCTTTATCTAAATAGCCAGAAATAAGCTGTTTTGCCTTAGTTAAATTATTTGATTGTGCAAAAGTTGCCCCTAAACTTTCAACTTGTTCAAGCAGAATATTTTGTGAAGTAACATTATCATCAACAATTAAAATTTTAGTTTCCTGAATGATTTCCCGAGCTTTCTCAAGGGATTCATTATAATCTAGGGTGGTATCTTTTGTTAATTTTAAGGTGAAATAGAAATTAGAACCTGCACCCGGTGTGCTATAAACGCCAATTTCTCCGCCCATCATATGTGCTAATTGTTTACAGATTGCTAGCCCAAGGCCAGTTCCGCCGTATTTTCTAGTAGTTGAAGTATCGGCTTGATCAAATTTATTGAATATCAAACCTTGTTTATCTTTAGGAATTCCAAGTCCAGTATCTTTAACGGAGCATCTAATTATTACTTGATCTTCTTTTAATTTTGATTGGTCATCATCTTCACTATTTCTAATATCAATTGATATATGGCCTTCTGAGGTGAATTTTATAGCATTAGAAATTAGATTTGTAAAAATTTGCCTTATTTTACCGGGGTCGCCATGAAAATATCTTGGAGTTTTTGGAGAAAATCTAACTAATAATTCAAGTTTTTTCTCTTGGGTTTTTGGCAGGAATAATTCCGCAACTTCTTCAATTAATTTTTGAAGGTCAAAACTGATTTTTTCAAGCTCAACTTTGCCCGCTTCAATCTTTGAAAAATCTAGAATGTCATTAACAATTTCAAGTAAGTTTTCTGAAGAAGTTATTATGGTTTTCAGATAATTTTTTTGTTCCTCATCTAGTTCTGTTTTAGAGAGTAAATTTGCCATACCAATAATGCCATTCATTGGCGTTCGGATTTCATGACTCATATTAGCCAAAAAGTCAGATTTCATATTATTGGCACTTTCCGCAACATTTTTTGCTATTTCTAATTCTCCCGCCTGCTTTTTTATATTTTCAGCATATTCATTAATTCTAGTTTCGTGATAATCGTGGGCTTCTAGCATTTTATTAAATATCTTTGAAAGCTCACTAATTTCATCAATTCCAGAAGTTTCAACAAAAGATTTATTATCACCATCGGATCGCTTTTTTATAACTTCGCCAAAAATATTTAAGCGTGAAATTACAAATTTATTTACTAAAAAATATGCAGTTATAGTTATTGATAAAATACTTAAAGAAAGCACAGAAATTAGTTTATACCAATAATGTGCATCATAAGATTGTGCGATAGAAGTAAATGAAAATAAAATAGAAAGAAGGCTAACTATAACAAGTGGTATTATTAATTTTATATTTAATCCATTCCATTTATTCATATTTTTATAGGGGAGTTTTTAATTAAATTTATTTTATCCCAATAATAATTTTAGCTTCATACCCGCGTAAGCGGGTATCTATTTTATTCCCTAGATTCCCGCTTACGCGGGAATGAAGTTAAATGATATTAGGCTTCTGTTCATTAATGTTATTTAACAATATTTTATTAGGCAGGATAATTTGAACATTTGTTCCTTGTTTTTCCTTACTGAAAATTTCAATTCTCCCGCCGTGAAGCTCAGCAAATAGTTTGCAGAGTGGAAGTCCAAGGCCAGTGCCGCCAGTAGTTTTTTCAATATGAACTTGCCCAAAAGCAGTTAATGCAAGTGGAATATCTTCCTCCTTCATTCCAATTCCAGTATCTTTAACAGCAAGAACAAATTGTTTTTTATCATCAATTTTTGCAGAAACTTCTATCATTCCTCCACTTTCAGAAAATTTAATTGAATTAGAAATTAGATTTAACAAAATTTGTTTTATTTTTCTTCTATCCGCAAAAATGTAAGGCATATCGTTTTCAACATCAACAACTAGGCTGATACCTTCATTTTTAGCACGCTCTTCAAAAATACGAATTGATTCATTAATAACTTTATTAATGTGAAATTCTTCTGGGCGAATTTCCATTTTTCCGGCTTGACCTTTGGAATATTCAAGTACATCATTGATAAGTGAAAGTAAGTGATTGCCACAGCCTAAAATATCTTTTAACCTTTCTTGTTGCTTTGAATTTACGCTACCAAAATATCCATTCAATATCATTTCAGAAAAGCCTATTATGGCATTTAGGGGGGTTCTAAGCTCATGGCTCATATTTGCTAAGAAATCAGATTTTGCTTTGCTAGCAGCCAGTGCATCTCGCTCAGAAACTCTAAGCCTTTGAACCTTTCTAGCAAGCTCAATTGAAAAAAACGCAACAACAAAAACAAAAAGCAAAAATATAAAGAAGAAAACTATATCTGAAATTCTTTCATCATACCAATTGCGAAAAATATCATTCCCATAGCCAATTAGCGAAACCTGCATTAAAACACTTGGAATTGAGAAAAGTGTATAAACTCTAACATCTGAAAAATTAGCATCTTGCAGGCGAAGAAGGCTAACCCTTTGGGCTAAATCTACGCTATTTTTTGCTTCAAAATAGGCTTTATCAAAAGCACTTCTTTCTTCTTTTTTATCAAGGATTTGTGGGGTTAAAATTTCCCTGCCATCAATATGCTTTAAGACAATTTTTGTATTGCGTTTTTTCTCAATTGAATCAAAGAAATTTGTAATATAATTTGCACTAACAACCGCTATCACAATGCCATCAAAGCTACCATCAAGTTTGCTGAGGCTCCGACTCATCACAACAAAACCCCCACTATTACCATCTGCACTATCTTGTTTGCCAATAAAAAGTGCATCAACATCATCTGAATGAGAGTTGAAAAAAGGCAAGCCAGAAACATAATCTTTATCTCTCATCCAATTCTCAAAGCCTTGCTTTCTATAGATTGCAGAGATTTCCCCCTTCTCATTTGCTATAAGCATCGCTGCAATTTGAGGGGTTTCATCAACCCAATAAATTATATTATTTATAGTATCTTTGCTAAGGTTACTACCAAAAAGAAGGTTGTTTCTATGCTTTTCTGAGGCTCTTCTTAAAACAACATCTACTGCCAAAAAAGTTAGTTCAATATGATCACTAATAGTTCTTGTGAGCTTGATAAGGTTTTCTTCCGCAACTTTCAGCTCTTTATTATAAGAATATACTGCCCTGTAAAAAACTATAACCGAATTTACAATTACAATAAGAATGCTAAAGGTTATTATGAATTTAACTATCGTTAGATTAAACGGATTTACTTTTTCTTTATTCATTATTTTTTTTATTTTAATCAACTTATAGTTAAAATAACTGGATAGTAATTATTATCATTATTATTTTAGAAAAAATGAATTTTAATGTTGGTAAATTAAAATTTAATTATTAAATATTTTTTAAGTGAAGAAAAAAATCATCACAAGCATATAGGCACTGATAGCAAAGGTTTATAAATTTGCTACTTTATTAATTTTGGCAGAGAGCAAAAGAAATTCAAGGGAATAGTTATTCATATTTCCGAAGAATTTCTTGAAGTTATATGCCAAAATTAATAGTAGCCCTGCGGGTTATGGCAAAAATTGCTTATTGCTATGTTAGAGAGTTCGGGCGTAGAATAACTACACCCCTCACTCTCTGCCTTGCACTAAGCAATTTTTGACTCATAACAAATTTTATAAACCTTTGCTATCAGTGCCTAATTTAATGATAATTGACAGAACAAAAAGAAAAATCTCAGCTAATTGGTGGTGGACGATTGATAGATATATATTATCAATATCCCTTGGGCTAATATTGCTAGGCTTTATATTAACACTTGCAGCAAGCCCAAGAGTTGCAAATAGAATAGGTTTGGAAGATTTCTATTTCGTAAAAAGGCAAGTTGCTTTTATATTAATAGGTTTTGTAATCATAGCTACAACATCACTATTTAGCTCTGCATCAGTTAGAAGGTTTTCAGTAGTTGGATTTTTGCTATTTTATATTTTGCTTATTTCAGTTGAGTTTTTAGGGGCGGAAACCAAAGGTGCAAAACGCTGGATAAACCTTATGGGCATTAGTGTTCAGCCATCTGAAATTCTAAAGCCATTTTTTGCGGTGCTTTGTGCTTGGTTTATAAATCGTGGTAAAATTGAAGAAAAATTTAGAGGGACAATAATTTCCTTTGCATTACTTTTGGCCGTTGTTTTCTTCACTATTAGGCAGCCAGATTTTGGTATGAGTATTACATTTTCAATGATTTGGGGTTCAATGCTTGTGGTTGCTGGACTTCATTTTATTATAATAATTTTGATAGGCTTTCTTGGTTTGGGTGGCGGATATTCTGCTTATTTATTCTTGCCACATGTTAGAAAAAGGGTGGATTCTTTCTTAAATCCTGAAAGTTCTGCCTCTGAAAATTATCAAACTTTTAAGTCGTTGCAAGCATTTGAAAGTGGCTCAATAACTGGTGTGGGGCCAGGGCAGGGGAAGGTGAAAGATATTCTGCCAGATGCCCATACAGATTTTATATTCTCAGTTGCTGGTGAAGAATATGGAGTTTTTTTCTGTTTGCTAATAATTGGCTTGTTTTTAACTTTGGTTATTATGTCTCTTAAAAGGGCTTATGAATCAAAAGATTTATTCATAATGCTAGCAATTACTGGGCTTATCACGCAGATTTTTGTGCAGAGTGCTGTTAATATGGCGGTGGCTGTGAATTTAATTCCTAATAAAGGAATGACATTACCTTTTATAAGTTATGGCGGTTCATCAATGGTTTCTATATCATTTGCAGTTGGAATGATATTAGCATTAACAAGAAAAAAATTTGGGGAATAATTATGGAAAAGAAAATTAATATAGCACTTGCAGCGGGTGGAACAGGTGGGCATATATTCCCAGCAATTTCTCTTGCGAAAGAACTTAAAAGAAGGGGTTATGAGCCTGTTATTATTTCTGACAAAAGATACAAATCATATGAAGTAACCAGTAAATATGATATTAAAAATGAAATTTTGCCACTTGGGCATTTAAGATCGGGCTTACTAAATAAAATTAAAGCAAGTATTCAGCTTGTTTTTAGTTTTTTCAAGGCGATTAAAATTCTTAAATCAAACAATATAAAATGTGTTATTGGATTTGGCGGTTATCCATCTTTTCCAAGCGTTAAAGCGGCACAATTTTTAGGGATAAAAACCATAATTCACGAACAAAATTCAATTCTTGGGCGTGCTAATAAAATGCTACTTGAAAAAGTGAATGCACTTGCAATTTCATTCCATCATACAATCGGTTTTGAGGATAAATATAAATCAAAAATATATTATACAGGCAACCCAATTAGGCCGGAAATTCAGGCTTTGAGTGCCTTGCCTTATCCAGACTTCAATGATAATTCCAAACTACATATTTTGGTAACTGGTGGTTCGCAAGGGGCAAAAATCTTTGCAAAAACTATCCCAAATGCCATTAAACTACTGCCATTTGAATTTAAGCGTAGGGTTAGGCTTGATCAACAATGTCGCCCTGAAGATTTGGAAAATGTTAAGCGACTTTATAATGAAATGGATATTGACGCTGAACTTTCAACATTTTTTTCTGATATTCCAAATAGAATTGCCTCAGCACATTTAATAATTTGTAGAAGTGGTGCTTCTTCTTTAGCGGAGGCTTCGGCTTCAGGAAGGCCTTTAATAATGGTTCCGCTTCCTAATTCAAAAGATAATCACCAGATGGTTAATGCAATTGCGTTTGAAGATATTGGGGCTGGGATTGTTATTCCGCAAGATTCTTTCACCCCTGAAAATCTTGCCCTTAAAATTGAGAATTTTTTTAGGCTTCCAGAGCTTCTTACAAATATGGCGAAATCCTCTAAAGCTTCAGGTGTTTTAGACGCTGACAAAAAACTCTGCGACATAGTTGAGGAAGTTATTAAGCAGGAGAAATTGGTTTGAGTTTCTTAAATTATTCTTGTGAAAAAAATATTGATGTGAAATAAAAATAGAAAACAATTTTTATAAATAAAACTTATAAAATATTATGCTACAGAATGAAATGGCTTTATTAAAAGATAATTTTTTGAAAAAACTAAAAAGTGGTGCAAAACAAAATACTTATAAGAGATATATAGGGACTCCATTGAGGTATGCTGGAGGAAAATCTCTTGCTGTAGGTAGTATTATAGATTTAATACCAAGTAACTTAAATAAAGTTGTTTCTCCATTTATTGGTGGTGGCTCAGTAGAAGTTGCTATAGCTAAAGAGCTTAATATTGAAGTCATAGGGTATGATATTTTTGACTTGTTAGTTAATTATTGGCAAAATCAAATTAATAATCCTGAAGAGCTTTATCAAAACTTAAAAAAAATAAAAAATACGAAAGAAGAATATGAAAATATTAGAAATATTTTAAGGGGAATATGGAATAAAAAAGATGGGCTTTTAGAAAATAAATTTTCTAGTTTGGAGCTGGCGACTTATTACTATTTTAGTCATAACTTGAGTTATGGCCCCGGGTTTTTAGGCTGGATGTCTTCAATATATACCAATGACAAAAAATATAATTCAATGTTGGAAAAAGTAAGAAGTTTTAGTGTTAAAAATCTTAAAGTTTTTAATGAGTCATTTGAAAAAGCAATTCCAAACCACAATCAAGATTTTTTATACTTAGACCCTCCATATTATTTGCAGGGTAATAGCAAAATGTTTAGGGGGTTGTATCCTATGAGAAATTTCCCAATTCATCATAATGGTTTTAATCATAATTTGCTTTTTGAATTATTGAAGAAACATAAAGGTGGTTTTATTTTATCTTATAATGATTGCGAATGGGTAAGGGAAACATATAAAGATTTTAATATAGTTGAGGTTTCTTGGCAGTATACTATGGGGCAAGGTGAAACGAGAATAGGCAAAAATAGATTGTCCAGAAGTTTTGATAATGGAAATATTAAGAAATCCCACGAAATATTAATTATGAATTACTAATGTTTACTTATTTATGCTCATAAAAGATGTAAAGACCGCCTTTAAGATAGCTGATGTAAGGTATTTAGAAGGCACTACAAAGCTGGAATTTGACTACTTATCAGATATTAAAGATGAAAATGGTAATCCTTTGCCTAAAAATATACTTACTAAAAATTACTCAAGAGTATATTTAGTTGTTGTTGATGGTGTTATAAAAAAGATTGGTTCATCACAAGATAAAGGAGGAATGAAAGGAACTTTAAGTATTTATAAAGATGGCGGAGTTAAGGGTAGGCCTAGTATAAGAAGTTTTGGTATTTGGTATTTTTTATATTATACTATCTTGCAAGGTAAAAAAATTGAATTTTATATGATATATCACGATGATTTTTCATTTGAAGTAAAGGGTTTATTTGGTATTCATAAAGTTGAAAATGCCAATATAAGCTGTAAATTTATCGAGGAATGTTGTATTAGGGATTATCTTAAAAGAGAAAATAATAAATACCCAGACTGGAATATCCAAGAGCAAGGAATGGATTGGCCTAACGAAATAAAAATTCAACATTCTAATATAATCAGCAAAAGTAGTTCTAGCGATAATTCTAAAAGAAGGAAGGCATCTATTTAACTTTTAATCTGTTATGTATTGTTGTGTTAGATTATTCAAATTATGCTCAATTTTGGTCAAATTTTATTAGCGATATTGCTTTCTTTGTCGGTTTTTCAGGCAGTGAAAAATCTCATCTTAAAGCAGGAAGATATTAAATTTTTTACGCAAATAAATCTAACTATTGCCAATTTTATTTTAGTTGTTTTTTCATTTTGTTGGCTGGAATATAAATATATAATTTCTGATTTTTCAATTTTTAATGTCTTTCAAAATTCAAATACACTCAAGCCGCTAATTTATAAAATTACTGGGGTTTGGGGCAATCACGAAGGTTCAATGTTGCTATTTGCCTTGCTTATAAGTGCCTATAGTTTTTTGTTTTGCCTTAGTTCAAAAACCAGTTTGAAAGATGAAATTCTTAAATATCAATCAATTATCTTTAGTTTTATTTTAGGTTATATTTATTTTTTTTCTAACCCTTTTGAGTTTTCACCAAAAATGCCAAATGGTGAATTTCCTTCGCAGGGGATTGGGCTAAACCCTTTGTTGCAAGATATCGGCCTCGCAATCCACCCACCAATTTTATATATTGGATATGCTGGGTTTTCTTTAGTTTTTTCATATGCGATTGCATTATGTAGAAGTGAAAATTTTGATGTTAAAATCTGGGCGGAGCAAGTTAAAATTTGGGCATTAATTTCTTGGAGCTTCCTTACAATTGGGGTGATGCTTGGCAGTTGGTGGGCTTATAGGGAGCTCGGCTGGGGTGGTTTTTGGTTTTGGGATCCAGTTGAAAACATTTCCTTAATGCCTTGGCTTATTGGCTGTGCATTAATTCATAGCTTGCTCTATACCAAAAAATTTGGTGGTCTTACAAGAAGCTCGGTTTTCCTAGCGATTTTAAGCTTTTTGCTCGCTTTGATTGGGTTTTTCTTAGTGAGGTCTGGAATTTTATCTTCGGTTCATTCCTTCGCAAACTCGCCAGAAAGGGGTGTTGCGATGCTTGTCATTGTGTTTTTAATTAGTATTTATTCCAGCTATCAAATCTCTAAAAATTTTGCGAGATTAAAACCAAAAATTTTTGAAGATTATTCGGCTTTATCAAGGCAAGCCTTAGTTGTTGCGAATGTAGTTTTATTTTTTTCAATCGCAGTAACGCTTTTGCTTGGAATAATTTATCCGATAATTTTGGATATTCTAAACTTATCCCAAATTTCGGTGGGTGAGCCATATTTCAACAAAACGATTATACCTATAACATTGTCAGTTTTGCTTATTATGGTCTTCACGCCTTTTATAAAATGGCAGAATGAAAAGCTGATTTCTATTGCTAAAAAATCTTATAAAAGCTTCTTTATAAGTATAATTTTTACGGCTTTAATTTGCTTTTTTTATCCAAGTAAATTTAATTTTATTTCAATAATTGCTTTATTTGCAGGGTTTTGGGTGTTTACTTCTTTGCTTGAGATTCTTTCAATTCGCTTTGTAAAAAGAGAAAAAATTAGCAGGGGATTTTTCGCGATGAGTATTTCTCACATTGGTTTTGCAGGGCTTTGTATTATTATTGCGATGCTTACAAGCCTTGAGGAAAAGCATAGTTTTAACCTTACTAAAGATAAAAATATTAAGATAAATAATTATAAAATTTCTTATGTTGATTCTGAGATTTTAAGAGGTGAAAATTTTCTCGCACAAAAGCTAACTTTGCAAGTTAAAGATGGCAAAAATGATTTAGTTTTTTACCCAGAAAATAGGGTTTATATGCCAAGTTTTACTAAGACAAATGAGGCAGATGTTAAATCTTTTATTGATAAAGATTTATATTTTGTAATGGGTGAAACTGAGGAAGTTTCTAATACAAGCGATAAAAAAAGAGCAGGGGAGAGAGTTTATAATTTTCCAATAACCTTTTATGTTAAGCCACTAATCTCATTCCTATGGATATTCGCTATAGTAATTGCAATTGGTGGTTTCCTTGCCGCAACTGCAAAGAAGAAAAACTAAAGAAATAATAAAGTATTTCTCTCACTGGTTGTGGGTAAATATAAGGGGGTGTAAACATTAACGCCAATTGTCACCCCGCATTTATTGCGGGGTTAATGGCTGAAAGTATTTTCAAATCAATGTTATGAATGTTTATTTCAGTTAACCCCGCAATAAATGCGGGGTGACATTCAGGTGGAAAATTGAGTTTGCTCCTTTTCTATTGAAAAAATTCGGAGTATGTGACACCTAGCTAAAACCTAATTCTATGTGTCAAAAAAGTTATTTTTTATCTATTTGCTAATTAAAAGTTAAAATTGTGCGGAAATTTATTCAAATATTACCCTTTATTACTATTACAATCATCTCAGGGCTTTTGCTTGTTAAGCTTTATTCTGGAAAAACTGAATATAAAGCCAATAGTTTAATTGGCAGGGAAATTCCTAAATTCTTGCTGGAAAGCTTGGAAAATAAGAAAATTTCTAAGAAAGATTTTTTAGGAAAATACACGATTTTGAATTTTTTTTCATCTTGGTGTGTAGTTTGCAAAGTTGAGCACCCCATTTTTATGGAGCTTAAAAAGATTAAAACCGATGATATGCAAATTATTGGGATTGCTTGGCGAGATAAAAAGCAAGATACCAAAAATTGGTTGCAAGAAAATGGCAATCCGTTTGATAAAATTGCCTTTGATAGTGCAGGTGTTTTTGGCATAGAGCTTGGAATTACAGGTATTCCAGAAACTTTTATAATTGATAAAAACGCTAAAGTGATTTTCCATCATCGTGGTGATATTAAGCCAGAATTTTTGTTGGAAGTTGAAACTTTGCTTGAGAAAAAATTATTTAATGAAGATAGTTAGAAAAAAATATTTTATCATTTTTGCAATAATTATTTGTATTGCATATCCTCTATTTTCTGATTTAATAAACGCCCTAGAAGAAGGCGGAGTTCTTAGCACTGAGCAGGAAATGCAAGCTCAAAAAATCTTTCGTGAATTAAAATGTCTTGCTTGCGATGGGCAATCTGTGCTTGATTCAAATGCTGATTTTGCAAAATCAATTAGGGCGGTTGTTCGCAATAAAATCCGTGATGGTTATAATGAGGAAAAAATTTTGGATTTTTTACAAGAAAATTATGGTGATGGAATTTTCTTTGATCCGCCAATAAACATTAACACTTTTCTGTTGTGGATTTTCCCTTTTATTATGGTTATTGGTGGCTTTGCGGTTTTTGTTGTGTATCTCAAAAAAAATCGTATTTAGTTATTTAATATTTTTCCGTCATATCTAGCGGAGCGAGATATCTGGGGTTTGTTATGATGCAACCAGATTTCTCACTTTGTTCGAAATGACACTTTTAAGTAATTTTACAAATCATATTTTTTTTATTTATTATGCCAATTGTTAGGCTTTCAGGTAGAGTTTTAGGGGCTGAAGACCCAAAAAGAAAAGATAGAGCAGAATTGCTTTATCACATTTTTGCAAATGGTTGGGATATTTATAATTCCAATGGTGATCAATCTGTTCGTTTAGAAAATATTCAAAAGAAAATCATTGAAACTGACGCTTTTGTTTTTACACCTAGTCCATCGCTTGAAGATTATTTCAATTTGAGTTCAATTTTTGTTGGTTTTCAAACTAATGATTCAGATTTAACGGGTAAGTCAGCTATTATCGTAAATTCTGATGAGAGCTGGAATAGCTTTCTTGAAATGTGTAATCACTTAAAATTACTCGGCACGGTTAAGCAAAATTATTCTGAATTTGTTGAGGTTGTAAAAGCTTCAAGTGATGTTGTAGAAAAATTGAAAGCTACTAAAATTTCTGGTAGTTATAAACCATCTGATGAGCCTGATTTTGTTAATGCTGGTGCGATATATAAAGAAAATGAATCTCATATTAAAAAGCCTAAATTTAAGGTTTGTGTGTTTTGTTCTGCCTCAATTAAGAAAAAAGATTATTTAGAGGAAGGCTATAATTTAGGCGGTTTAATTGCTAAGAAAAATTGGGGTTGCATTAGTGGTGCTGGCAAAACTGGAATTATGGGTGAAGTTGTGCGTGGTGCTTATGAAAATGGCGGTTGGAGTGCCGGTTCAAATGTTCCGCATATTATACAAATGGAAGGGCTGCCCGATGGTTTGAATGAGTTTTGGCCAAGGGGTGATATCTACACTAGAATGGAAGTTATGATTAGAAAATCCAATGCTTTTGTGATTATGCCGGGTGGTATGGGAACTGTGCAGGAGCTTTTCGCATTGCTACTTCTTAAGCATCAAAATAATGATTTAATGCGTGATAAAAAAATCGTTATTTATAATAAATTAGATAGCGAATTTGCAAAAAGATTTTGGAATCCAATTCTTGAAATCATCAAAAAGTTTGAGAATTTCAATTGTAATTTCCAAGTCGCTAATGAGTTTGAAGAAATTATACCTCTCCTTGAGCAGAAATGCGAGATTTAGAAAATTAGAAGATTGATAGGTTCTAGCCACTTAAACTCAAATTGTCACCCCGCATTTATTGCGGGGTTAATGGTTTGAAAGTTTCTGTAATCCTAAGCCTTGTGCGAATTATATATTTGAAGCTGGGTTAACAACATTGTTAAGCCCTAAAATTGGCTTAGTAATCATTGTAGTAATAGCTTCAAAACCTGGGATTGGAATTAACTCAGCAATTCTTTGAGTTCCTTGTAAAGAAGCACCAACTAACTGGAATGGAAGTGCCGTTGCTGTTGCAAGCCTTTCTTTAGTGCTCATTTGAGCATAGCTACTTACATAGTTTGGAGTAAATAGAGCTTGTCTTTCAGTTAATCTTACATCTTTACTTTCGCCACTAGCAAGTTCATTTCCAGTATCATTGAACTCAATATCTGTTAAGGCTGTTGTGAACTCCCTAACCATTGGTGAACCCATAGCTTGTGCACAACCTTCTTGTTCTGGGTTAGTCTCACAATCTACAGCACCAACTACTAGCGCTGGGCTTCCTGAATCTTTATAATAAACTTTATAAGGATCTTGAGGGTTACTTCCATTTTGGTAGAAGGTTAACCATTGTTCAGTGCTTGAATTTGCATATTCAAGACCCGGAACAAATGATTGCCCAGAGATTTTGCCATCAATAGAATTTTGATCTTGCTTCGCAGTGTAAATTCCAACTTTATCGCCTGAAATTTCAGAATCAGCGCTTAAAGTTAATCCACCTGCACCAACAGCGAATGGAGAATTTTCATCAACTACAAGAACATTTTCATTGCCAGCCGTAACTTTTGAGCCATTTACAATATTCATATCATTGTTAGCAATTGCAGTTAAATTATTGCCTGCATTTATTGATTCACCACTTACATTAATATCATTATATGCGTAAAGGCTAATATTATTTGATGCATTAATTGCATTATTAGCAAATAAGTTAGATCCTAAGCTAATATCTTTGAACCCTTCAACCGTTAGGTTTTTATAAGTGTTCAGATTATCGCCATAAGCGAATTGAACTAGGGCCTCATTAATATCTGGTCTGTTACCATTTGCATCAGCACCGCTGATTAGAGTAACGCTTCCATCTTTATTAGTTTGGAATTTAAGAGCTGAGCCTTTCAAGCTAGTATCAAATGAAGTTGTGCCTGTGCCAACTCTTGAAAGAGAATTTTTGTAAATTCCATCAGCTAAATCAAACTTACCACCAGTAATAATAATGTCAGAATTTACTAATTCAGTAGGTAAATTTTTGCCAGTTGGAATAGGTGCGCCAGCTATAACATCATATTTGATATTATTATTCATATTCTCAATTTTAATAATTGAGCTAGAAACGAGTGCGTTATTTTCAACATTTACATCAAAATCATTGAAGCCTTCTGCCCTGAATGAAAGATAGCTATTAGATGCAGAGCTATCTTCATAAGCGAATCTTACATTTTCACTTGTAAGGTTTGTTCTAACTGGGTTGCCGTTTGCATCAAGATTGAAAGAAGAAGATAATTTAACATGGCAACAGCCATCAATTACAACTGGTGCACCATTAAAGGCTTTAATATCAAGCACGCCCATTGCACCGTTTTCACCTTTCCAGCCAGAGCCTTCAAGAAGTCTTGTAAAATTATTAGTTCCTTCAGTAACAAAATTTCCGTTACCATCAAATGCACCAGCAGATAAGATTAAATCAGATTTTTTAGTTTGTATAAGTGCTTTATCATCAATGGTGATATTTTTTGCTATAACTGAAGCAGTTCCGCCGTCAGTAACAATTTTATCGCCTTTAACTGCATTCAAATTAACATCTTCAAAGCCGTGTAAGTTTAGAGATCTAAACTCGCCATTAGAATCAGATGAAGTAATTTCAATATTTGCTGAGCTTAAATCTGCTCTTACACCATTTGCATCAGTTTTACCAGACCACATCTGCACAGATTTAGCAGAAACTTTTGCACCATCTGCTATTATTGCACCTTGGTTGGTTTCCCAATTTTGAAGGTTAGAGCCACTGCCAGCTGCAAAGAATTGTGCAGTTCCAGTTGCATTAACATTGCCCCTTAGGTTAATATTATTATCAGCGGCTATTCTAATGTTGGCATTCTTATTGCCACCTTGTGCCGAGATATTTGAAGTGGAAGCTAGGTCAATATTTCTAGCTTGAATATTAATATTTCCACCTGTTGCAGTAGGAGATTTTGCTTCAATCAAACCAGCATTTCTAACATCACCACCGCTTGCCCTTAAAATAACTCTTCCGTTAGTTGTGCTTAAACCTGTTGCACGCAGTGTTCCCTCATTATTAATTGCAAGTGCATTTGCATTGCCTGAAATGGAGGAAACTTCTGTATTTGAATTAAGATTAACTGCTCCATTAGGGCCAGCCGCTGCTAAAGTAAGTGTTCTACCAGCTTCAACTGATCCTTGGTTAAGAATGTTTGAGCCTATGAATGCAACATCTCTGCCTGCTTTAACCATTGCACCTTGTTTAATTTCAATATTTCCAGCGTTTGAGCCATTGAAGTTTCTTTGATTTGCGAGGAAGTTTGCATCATTAAGCCCATAAGTTGAAGCAATAAAATCATTGCCAACATCAACTTTACCAGTTGAATCAATAATAATTCCATTTGGGTTGATTAGGAAAACAGAACCTGTTCCGTTTAGAGTTCCTGCAATATTCGTAATGGCTGTTCCAGTAACTCTGTTTAGAGTTGCACCAGCACCATTTGCAAAATTAACCGTTTCATTTAGAGCATTTCCGATTGAAAAACTATCCCAATTTACAATAGCTGTTGGGCTTGATTGGTTGATTGTCATTGTGTTGCCTGCAGTATTAATTGAGGCATTACCTGATGTTATTACGCCACCCGTTGGCAAAACTTGTGCAAAAGCAGAAGTCGAAGCCACAAGCATAACTGCCAATGATAATGAGTTAACAATAGCTTTCTTCTTTTTGAAGATTCTCCAACCGCTTTTCATAGAGTTATTATTTTGAGTTAATTTTTTTGAGAAATACATACAACACCCCCCAGTGTAGTTAATTTATATTTTATTATAGCCTAATTGCAACATTTAATGTTGAACAGAACGCAATATTTGTTATTACTAATAATTATGTTAACACAAAAAGGTTAATAAATCGTTAACTTTTTTAACGAATTATTAACTTTTTTATAAAATGTCATAACCCTTTGTTTTCTATAGTAAAAAGAGATTTTATTTTAATTTACAAAAGGCCTTCAGAGCTAATTAACATATTAATGTTCTTTTTTTTGATGTGTTTTATTTTATCTTTTTCAGCACCAGATATTCTTAAAGAAAATTTTACGCTTTCATATTCAATAATAATAATTTCAATGATTTTAGCTTGTGGGCTTAATCAAGATATAATTTTTGAGCGAGACCTTAGGATTGGCTTTTTGACTCAGTTTTTCTTAAATATTCCCGCTTACAAAATAATTTTATCTAAAATAATTTCCAATTTTTTACTTTTTTCGCTACCAATTGCAATAATCTCTCCAATTTCAGCCCTTTTTTTCGGCATAAAGGAAAATATTTTTATCTATTTAATAATTGGTGCAAGCCTTTCGGGGCTAGTTATAAGTTCAATTAATATATTATTTGCAAGCCTTGTTGCGGGCGTTAGAAATGGTGGAGTTGCCTCAGCAATTTTATCTTTGCCGATATATATTAGTTTAATTGTTGCAAATTTTTCTTACGCTGAAAGCCTTGTGAATTCTGAGTTTTTCCAAGGTTTAGCAAATTTATTTTCTTCCTGTTTAGCGTTTTTGTTAATTATAATTCCAATCGCAATTTTTTCAGGAAAAGTGTGCTTGGAAAGGCAATCTTAAACATTAAATCTAAAGTGGAAAATATCGCCATCTTGCACAAGGTAATCTTTGCCGTTTATAGCCACTTTTCCAGTGTTTTTGCAGCCAAGTTCACCATTGTTGGCAATATAATCCTCAAACTTAATTGTTTCAGCGGTGATAAAGCCTTTTTCAAAATCAGTGTGAATTGCCCCTGCCGCTTGCGGTGCGTAAGAATTTTTCTTGACCGTCCAAGCTCTTGCTTCTTTCGGGCCAATTGTAAAAAATGTTGTGAGGCCAAGTAGTGAATATGCGAGCTTAATAATCTTATTAAGGCCGGTTTCCTTCATTCCGAGTGACTCTAAAAATTCTTGCTTTTCTTCGTTGGTGCTTAAACCAGAGATTTCTTCCTCAATTTTCGCACAAATATTAGTTGTTTGGGCATTTTTTTCTTTTGCCATCTGCTCAACTCTTTTAGAGAAATTATTGCCACTTACAACTTCATCTTCATCTTCATTCATGTTGCAAACATACATAACTGGCTTAGAAGTTAGCATTTGCAGCATTTTGAAGTGTTTTTTCTCATCTTCAGAAACCTCAACAACCCTTGCAGGTTTGCCTGAATTTAGAACTGGAATAATTTTATTAATAATATCCAAAGTGATTTTTGCATCTTTATCATTTTTGGCTTTTTTCTCTAGGTTTGGAAGCCTTTTTTCAAGAGATTCTAAATCTGCTAGAATTAATTCTGTTTCAATAACTTCTGCATCTCTGATTGGGTCAACTGAGCCTTCAACATGAATAATATCAGCATTTTCAAAGCATCTGAGAACATAAACTATTACATCAACTTCACGAATATGCGATAAGAATTGGTTGCCCAACCCTTCCCCTTTGGAAGCCCCTTTAACAAGCCCTGCAATATCAACAAATTCAATTTGGTTGTAAATAATTTTTTCAGAATTGGCTATTTTTGATAGTTTATCAAGCCTTTCATCAGGCACGGAAACTTTACCAACATTCGGCTCAATCGTGCAGAATGGATAGTTTGCAGCTTCGGCAGCTTGGGTTTGTGTTAAAGCATTAAAAAGCGTTGACTTTCCAACATTTGGTAATCCAACAATTCCGCATCTAATAGACATTTTTTATAATTTTCAAATTTTTAATAATTTTTTTGCAAAGCACTAAAACCTGACAAGCATCTAATAAGGCAGAGAAATTGTAACTCTCAAGCCACCCAAATGGCTTTTTGAGAGTTTAATATCTCCGCCATGTTTATGGATTATATCCCTTGCGATAGTAAGCCCTAAGCCAACGCCGCCAGTTTCTTTATGCTTGTTAGCATCAAGTTTATAAAAAGGCTGAAAAACCTTTTCAATCTTATTATCAGGAATGCCCTCGCCATCGTCATCAATGAAAATATGAAGGAATTTCTTATCTTCTTTTTGAGCTCTAATTAAAATATTACTTGCGTATTTCGCAGCGTTATCAATCAAATTATTAACACTTCTGGCGAAATATTCAGGTTTTAGGCTATAATAAATTCCTTCTGGGATTTCTATTTTTATTCTGGTTTTTGGAGTTTGATGAGATTTTGTAACTTTATCTAAATATAACTTCAAATCAATTTCAGTAAGGTTTTCAATGTGATGTTCAGGAGATTCCATTAATGTGTAATGCATATAGCCATCAATTATATTTTGCATTTCATTAAGGTTTGCTTCAAGTTCTCTCTTGATTTTCCCGTCTAAAATTTGCGGTGTAAGCTCCCTTGATTTACCAATTATAGTTTTAATATCCTGTGAAACCTGCACTAATGTCTGCGTTCGTGAGTTTATAAGCCTTTTGATGCGTTCTTTCATTTCAATAAATGCAATGCCAGCTAAACGAATTTCTTTAGCACCGCTTGGTTTGAAGCTCCTCATTTCTCTGCCTTTGCCAAAGTTTTCTGCAGCTTTTGAGAGAAATAAAATACTTCTAACTTGCCCTCGCAAAAAGCCTACTGAAAGAATTATTAATACTAAAGCTGAACCTAAAACCCATATTATAAAAATGTAAGATGTAGGGTTTGCAACCCTTTTATTAGAAAAAATAATATTCAAAGCGGAGCTATCAACTTGAATTACTAGCCTTAATTTATCTGAGCCATATTTGAACAAAGCGACATCATTCTGCACACGAGACCTAATATTATTTAACAAATCTGCATATTCCAAGCTTATATCATTAGATTTATCTATGTTCGCACTGCCTTCTTCAATATAGGCATCAAGATCTAAATATTGTTTTGAAGCCTCAATAACGCTTTCTCTGTCATCTTCTGAAACATTAGTAATTCCGTTAGCAAGCAAGGCAACATCACCTGCTAAGCTGTTTGACATATTCCTTGTTAGGCTTTCCCAGTGCCTTTCATAGAAAATGTAAACCGTTACAATTTGCACTAAAAATAAAGGAACTATTGTAATGGTTAAAAACCTTGAATATAAACCCTTTGGCAACCATAGTTTGATTGATATAAAGAGGTTATCAAGTAAGGTAAAAATTTTAGAAATAAAATTATTCACTAAAGTTCAAAAAAAATTATTATTCGTAATAAAAACTATTTAGAATTTAATTACAACAAAATTAATTATGATTGAAGAATTTATTTCCAATTCACAAGAAGAAACAGAAAATTTTGCTAGAAAATTTGCCTTAAAAATTGGTTTTCAACCAGTTGCTATTTTACTAAAAGGTAATTTAGGAAGTGGTAAAACTGCTTTTTCTAGGGGTTTTATAAGGGCTTTAACGGGTGATGAAAATTTAACTATAGCAAGTCCAACATTTTTAATTTCTTATAGTTATAAAGCCAAAAATGGCTTGGAGATTAGGCATATGGATTTATATCGCCTAAAAAAACAGGAAGAAATTTTTGATTTGGATATTGAAAATGCTTTTGAAAACTGCATCACACTTATTGAATGGCCAGAAATTCTAGAAGGAATTACCCCAAAAGAACATATCCAAATACAATTTGAATATATTGATGAAAACAGAAGGAAGATTATGATTTCTAGAAACTAACTCCCAATTCCTAAATCCTAACTACTAATACCCAACATTTTGTTGAGGCACTAATAAATCTTGAACATTTAACTGCTCGTTAGTTTGCATTGTTCTACCTTGAATTGTAGAGCCTCTATTATTAGCAGTTCTCATAGAGTTAGCACGAATTGGTGCTGAAATGCTATTTGCTTCTCTTGTTAAATCATTTGAAGTTTGAACATTTTCAGTTGGCATAATTGGGCTATTTTGTTCACAAACCACTATTGCATTTATGTATGGAAGTTTTTGATTTCCTGTGTCTTGAGGGTTTGCAGGCATTTTATCACCTTCACCTTGAGAGGTAATTTCATAAGAATATTTACCGCCCCTACAAGCACGATTTGCCTCTTTATTCAAGATGCTATAAGCAGTTTCCATTGGCGTTCCAGCTGGTGCTTTGATAGAAACTTGAAAGCCTTGAACTGTAGATGCTGAAGATGAGCCAGAACCGGAGCTTATACCTAATTTTTCAACTGCGTCTTTATCACCAATGAATTTGAATGGGCTTTCTAATGTTTCATATCCGCAAGAAGTTAGTGCCATTGCAAAAGAAAAGATAAGGGCGAGAGAAAAAGTTTTTTTCATAAAAAATATATATTCAAATTTCTAAATATTTACTACACTAGAATGATTTTTCTGCAATAGCAAAAATAATGATATTTTTATTAAAAATAGATTTTATCTACTTATACTCCGATAGTCACCCCGCATTTATTGCGGGGTTAATGGTTGAAAGTGTTTTTTAAGTCTAATTTTTGAGCGTATTTTGCAATTAACCCCGTTCAAGCAGCGGCTGACAGGAGTGAAAAATAGCAAAAATTATATTTATTGCCTTTTAGGTTTTAGATGGTTCAGGTGAATTAGGCTGTGAAGTTGCCGGCTGAGGTTTTTGCCAACCAAATGATTTAACTAATTCCGCTGGAACTTCATTAGCACTATAGGGATCATAAAGTGGAGTTGGTTTCTCGCCATCTGGGTTGACTTGTCTAAGATATTCTTCATTAGGCTTCCCATCTTTTCCAACCTTTTTATCATCTTTATTCATAATTAAATAAATTTATCCAAAACTAAAAAAGTAAAAAGTAAAAATAAATAGAGGATAGAAAAACCAAACATTTTGCGGCAGTTTTTTTCCTCAGGGTTTTTGAAAACTATTATTGAATGGTGCAAAAATTTCAAACCCAAAATAACCGCAGAGGCAAGATATAAATTTCCAGAAAAACCATAGAAAAACGGAATTAAAGTAACCGCAAATAATACAATCGTATAGAGTAGCATTTGTTTTTTGGTTTCATCAACGCCATAAATTACAGGCATCATAGGGATATTTGCCTTTTGGTAATCCTCATTTTTATAAATAGCTAACGCCCAAAAGTGAGGGGGTGTCCAGAGGAAAATAATTAGAAATAAAATAATCGGCATTATGGTTAAATCTCCAGTAACTGCTGCCCAGCCTATCATAGGCGGAAATGCCCCCGCCGCACCGCCAATCACAATATTTTGTGGTGTTGAGGGCTTTAGCCAAATTGTGTAAATGAAAACATAAAATAAAATTGCACTCAAGAGCAGAAAAGCTGATAAAATATTAACCGCAAAAGCCATCAAAAAAACTGAAAAAAATGCAATTATTCCAGCGAAATCTAATGCATTTGCAGGGTTTATTCTACCTTGCGGAAGTGGCCTATTTTGAGTGCGTTTCATCAATTTATCAGTTTCACGCTCATACCACATATTGATAGCACCGCTTGCACCTGAGCCAATAGTTATGCAAAATATTGCAATAAATGCGATTAGAGGGTTGATTTCACCCGGTGCGATAAGCATTCCGCATAGGCCAGTGAAAACAACTAAGCTCATCACACGAGGTTTAAGCAGGGAAATATAATCCTTAACTTCAGAAAATTGGCTAGAAATTTCTATGGATTTGCTTTTCATTGCCTAATTTTTACACTCAGATTTTTCTTCGCACCAAATATTACCAAGGATTTTAGAGGCGATAGCACCGCCAATAACAAAAGTTAGGAATGTATCAATCAAGCTGATAGCAATTACATTTGTGTTGATTTTTTCAGCGATAAACCAAAAAGGAGCATCTGCAAGTGAGGCAATTAGCCAAATTTTGAAGCCGAATTTTCCACCACGCATAAAAGGGCAGGGGCAACAAGAGAGGGCTTTGCCCAAACATTTATAAAGACAAACAAATATAATTGCTTGGAATAAATGTGCAACTGGCATAAACTGCCAATGTGGTGCAGATTGCGGCCTCCACATATGTTTTAATTCTTTAGTGTTCCAGCCAGATTTGAAAACCTCCCAAACGCCATAAGCAATAGCAGTGCCGATAACAGCAAAAGCTAGGATTGCCAAAACGCATCTTAGAGAATTGCAATGTTTTTTTGTTACTTCACAAGAAGTTTTGTTTTCGTGATTATGTTCTTTGTTTTCACAAGCCATATTAACTCCTTTTGTTTGAAAATATTTCTCCCCCTGCTTGCGGGGGAAGATTAAGAGTGGGGCTAAAAAAAATATATTTATTCTTTCTAAAATGCCCCCACCCTAACCCTCCCCCGTAAACAGGGGAGGGAATTACCGCATAAACCTACTTCACAACTGGTTGGGTTTCAAAAGTGTGATATTGTGGTGGTGAAGGGATTGTCCACTCTAAAGTATCAGCACCTTCGCCCCAAGGGTTATTGCCAGCTTTTTTACCGAATTTTAAGGCATAAAACACAACCACAATAAAGAATATAGTTGAAGCCATGGTTATGTAAGAACCAACTGAGCTAACATAATTCCAGCCAGCATAAGCATCAGGATAATCAACATATCTTCTTGGCATTCCAGCAAGCCCTAAGAAGTGTTGCGGGAAAAAGGTTAGATTTGTGCCAATAAACGTTGTCCAGAAATGAATATGCCCTGCAATCTCTGGCATCATCTTGCCAGACATCTTAGGAAACCAATAATAAAATGCTGCATAAGCACCAAATAAAGCACCTAAACTCATAACATAGTGGAAGTGTGCCACTACATAATATGTATCGTGCATTGGAATATCCATACCAGCATTAGCAAGCACTACGCCAGTTACACCTCCCACTACGAAAAGGAATATAAAGCCAATTGCAAATACCATCGGGGTTTTGAAGCTGAGTGAACCGCCCCACATTGTTGCAATCCAGCTAAAAATCTTAATTCCAGTAGGAACTGCAATAATCATAGTTGCAACTGTGAAATATAGCTTTGTATTCAAGCTCATTCCCACCGTGAACATATGGTGCGCCCATACAATAAAGCCCACAAAACCAATAGAACAAATTGCATAAACCATTCCAAGATACCCAAAAACTGGCTTTTTAGAGAAGGTTGAAATAATTTGTGAGATAATTCCAAAAGCAGGAATAATAATTATATAAACTTCAGGGTGGCCAAAGAACCAGAATAAATGCTGGAATAATAGAGGGTCTCCACCGCCTTCAGGCTTGAAGAAATGCGTGCCGAAATTTCTATCAGTTAGCAGCATTGTGATTGCCCCTGCAAGCACTGGTAAAGCTAAAACTAGCAATATTGCAGTAATGAAAATAGCCCATACAAAAAGCGGCATTTTGTGAAGCGTCATACCTGGGGCTCGCATATTTAGCACCGTTACTATAAAATTAATCGCCCCTAAAATTGAGGAAATACCTAAAATATGAAGGCTTAGAATCGCAAAATCTATTGAAATATCAGCTTGATTTGAAAGCGGTGGATAAATCGTCCAGCCAGTTCCGGGGCCACCAGCAGTATCATAATATGAAGCTAAGCCCTTCCAATCTTTCGTGCCAATTTGGTCAATAATAGAAGCCCAATCAAACGGCCATAGAGCACCCATCATCAAAAGGATAAAACCCGGAACCATTAGCCAGAATGAGATATTATTCAAGCGTGGGAAAGCCATATCTGGTGCACCAATTTGTAGTGGTAAAAACCAATTACCAAAACCACCAATTAAAGCTGGCATTATCATAAAAAACACCATCAGAAGTGCGTGTGCCGTAATTAATACATTGTAAAGTTGGTAATTTCCATTGAAAACTTGATCACCCGGATATTGTAACTCCGCCCTGAACCATACGGAAATTGCGGCACTAATAATGCCCGCAATAATTCCATAAATAATATACATTGTTCCAATATCTTTGTGGTTAGTAGAAAATAACCATCTTTTCAAACCTTTAGGTGCGCCTTCCATATGAAATTAATTTATGTTAGAATTTTTTAAGTTAATTAATCTATTTTTGAGTTAAATCAATTTTTTTAATAAAGATTAATGCTATTAAATTTTAATTTTAATCCTTTATATTGTATTTTTTTCAAATTAAAGTTATTTCATCAAATCTCTATGAATTGAGTGGTAAAAATTTTTATAAAATTCTAAAATCTCTGCATTTTAGCAGATTATTTGATTTAAGTTATTGATGGATATAGATAATATAGGTTGCGAAATATCTGCATTTTTGCAGATAGATTAATTGAAAAAAATATTATGGAAAATAAATCCTAATAATAATTTATAAAAACTTAATGAATAAAAACTATGTATAAATCCATTTTTACACCTCTTTCAAGTAATGGCAATCAGGCTTCTGCGTTGAATTTTTCTTCTGCCCTAGCAAAAACTTATGATGCAAAGGCTAATTGTGTTTTTACTTCTAAATCTCTAATTTTGCTTGAGGAAAACCAAAATAAAATAATCGCAGAAACTTTCAAAAAGCAAGGTTATGCTGCCTCACAAGAGGTGGCTGATAAATTATATAAAGAGCAATTTGAGCAAAAATCTATCAAGGTAAAAAATTGGTTTGATGATTTAACAAAAAAAACTAACTCAGAAAATGTTCTTAAATGGGGCAAAGCTCTTGATATATTCGGTGATAGCTCAGAGCAAATTACAGCAGAATGTAGCCTGCATGATTTAACTATTGCAAGCTATGATTTAGGAGCTTCAATTTTAGATACGGTTATTGATGGTGCTTTGTTTAACTCAGGTAGGCCCTTAATTTTAACTAAAAATTTTGCGGAAAATAAAAGAATTGAAGATAGCACAATAATTCTTGCTTGGAAGGATACCCCTCAAACCCATAGAGCGGAATGGTTTGCAATGCCTATCTTGCAAAAAGCTAAGAAGATTTATGTTGTCCATATTACTGAAGATGAAGATATCTCAAAAAATGTTACAATCGTAGAAAATCACCTTGCAAAACATAATGTTAATATAACTTCAGTGGTAATTGAAGATGCTAAAAATCCTCCGCAAGCTCTTGAAGAGAAATATAATGAATTTAATGCTGATTTAATTGTAATGGGTGCTTATTCTCATTCAAGATTAAAGCAGATTATTTTAGGTGGCTTTACAAAATATTTCTTAGATAAGGAATCTTGTAATCTTTTCTTAACTCACTGATAAATATGAATTTTAAGCCTAAAATTCTAGTGGTTGAAGATGAGGAATCTATATCGCTTTTGATAAGGTATAATCTGGAAAAGGCTGGTTTTATTGTTCATCAAGCCTTCGATGGTGATGAAGCGATTGAAAAAATTGATGAATTTACCCCCCATTTAATATTACTTGATTGGATGTTGCCTTCAAAAAATGGCGTTGAGATATTGCGTGAAATTCGCAGAATTCCTTATATAAAAAACACTCCAGTGATTTTTCTAACGGCTAGAAGCCAAGAATCTGATAAGTTGCTAGGGTTTGAAATTGGTGCTGATGATTATATATCCAAGCCTTTCTCGCCAAAAGAGCTTCTGGCAAGGGTTAAGTCGGTGCTTAAAAGGTCTAACCCAAATTTATTTGAAGAAAGTTTGGATTATGAAAATATTGCCTTAGATGATGCAAAAAAAACTGCACAAATATCAGGGGTATTGCTAGATTTAACTAAAACAGAATTTGATTTATTAAAATGTTTTCTTGAGAATAAAGAGCGCGTTTTATCAAGGGATTTTCTGCTTCGCAAGGTTTGGAATGATGATGGAGAGATTGAGGGCAGGGCGGTTGATACTTCAATTAGAAGGCTTCGTCAGGCGATGCAATCTGCCTCAAATGGCTCGGAAAACCTAATTAAAACTATTCGTGGCGAAGGCTATATTTTAGCGAAAGACTAAAAAAAATTGGAATTTTTGCAAAGTATAGATTTATGCTCATTAAACACGAATTGTCACCCCGCATTTATTGCGGGGTTAAGGGTTGAAGTAGTTTGCAAACCTAGGTTTTGAGCTTGTTTTATAGTTAACCCCGCAACAAGTGCGGGGTGACACTACAGAGGAAACTAGCAAAAATTTATTAAATCTATACTTGTCTAATAATCTCATTAAATTAACACAAATATTCCTTGTAATTAATGCAATCCTTGTATATAAGGCAACCCTAATTTAATCAAACTACATATGGCAAAATCAGCGAATTTGGGATTCCCAAGAATTGGTGCATTTAGAGAACTTAAAAAAGCAGTTGAAAGCTATTGGAAGGGCAATTCCACTGAGCAAGATTTACAAAACCAAGCAAAAGAAATCAGGAAAACTAACTGGCTTACCCAAAAAAATGCTGGCGTTGATATTATCCCATCTAATGATTTTTCATTCTATGATTTAGTGCTTGATCACACTGCTATGTTTGGCTTAATCCCTGCTCGTTATAAGTTCACAGGTGAGAAAGTTGATTTAACAACTTACTTCGCAATTGCGCGTGGCAGACAAGTTGAAGGGCAAGATGTAGTAGCTTCTGAGATGACAAAATGGTTTGATACTAACTATCACTATATCGTTCCTGAGCTTTATAAAACTTCGAAATTCAAACTATCTTCTGATAAAATTTTTGATCAATATCTTGAAGCAAAAGCTCTTGGCGTTGAAACAAGGCCAGTTTTACTTGGGCCTATAACTTACCTCAAGCTTGCTAAAACTAAAGATGAAGGAATTGCAAATCTTCAATTTTTGCCTGATTTACTACCAGTTTATAAAGAAATCTTGCAAAAACTTTCTTCACTTGGTGCAACGCAAATTCAAATTGATGAGCCATTCTTAGCTCTTGATTTAACTGATGCTGAAAGAAAAATTTATAAAGAAACTTATTCTGAAATTTCAAAATTTTCTAATTTGAAAATCACTATTGCAACTTATTTTGATGATCTGCGTGAGAACCTTGAAACGGCTGTAAACCTTCCGGTTTCTGCACTTCATGTTGATTTAGTTAGAAGGCCAAATCAGCTTGAAACTATTCTTGCGAAACTACCTGCGGATAAAACTCTTTCAATCGGTGTGGTTGATGGTAGAAATATCTGGAAAAACAATTTTTCTAAATCTACAATTTTAATTGACAAAGCTATCGCAACACTTGGTAAAGATAGGGTTGTAATAGC